>DATGGJ010000085.1:0-9897 GCA_035308585.1 Terriglobales bacterium | reverse complement strand
TATCGCCCTGATAAAGAACTTTAATCAGCCCCTCCCGCAACTATGTGGCTGCGGGACGGGGTGCTTAGAAGCCAAGGCCGAGCGCCGGGTTGTGCGGCGCCTGGCGGGGGGCGCACCCCTCCGGGAAAATCAGGGCAAGTCCTTGGCAGCCGGCAACTTGCAGGCATTGGTGGGAGAGGAAGTAATCAGGCTTCAAAGCCCCAGGTACATGTTCCCGGGTAACGGCGCGCCGGCGCGACAAGTCGGGCAAAATCCGGGTTGATAACAGGAGTATTTCAGTTCCGGTTGAGCAACTATTCCTGGGAGGAATGAATGTTAGCAAGCATGGGTTTTCGGAAGCGCAATTTCGCCGCCTGGGCGCTGGCCGGGTTGGCAGCGTTGATGGCGGCAGGGGTGGGCTGCGGCGGTGGTTCGAGCAGTCCCGTGAACGCGACGGCCAACAGCGCGGTGCAGGTGAAGATTGGCGACGACCCGGACGATAGCGTCCTGGCGTTTGAAATTACGGTTCAGTCGGTGGTGCTGACCGACCAGAATGGCGCGACCGTCAACGCGCTTACAGCTCCCACGACGCTGGAGTTGACCCACCTGGCGGACACCAACGAGCCGCTCTCCTTTCTCAACCTGAAGCAGGACACGTACACTCAGGCCGCCATCACTGTTTCAAATCCTGAAATTGTGTATCTGAACAACCTTGGCCAGGCGGTGGAAAAACAGCTGAACATGACCACGACGGCAAACATCACGTTCAATCCGGCACTGGTCGTGGGGCCCGGCAGTTCGGTGGTGAACCTTGACCTGAACCTGGCGCACTCGGTGGCCATCAACCTGACCAGCGGCGGCATTACCGTGAACCCAGTCTTCGTGGTCACCACTTCGGCGGTTCCGCCCGAAAGCCAGGAGGACCAGGAGAACGAGGACAACGGCCAACTGCAGGATACGTGGGGCATAGTAGGGGCGGTGAATTCCAGTTCCTTCAACATGTCTGCGGGCATGAGTTCGCAAACGCTCACTTTTAACGTAGATGCCAATACAGCTTTCGAGAACATCAGCGGGCTATCGCAGATGAGCAAGGGCATGCTGGTGAGGGTGAATGCGGTGACCCAGCCCAACGGTGATCTGCTGGCCAAGCGGGTGGTGGCGGTGGAGATGGATAACGCCTCCGAAGCCGACGGGATCATCACCTCTGTTAACGGCAACCCCGCAACCCAGCTTTCGGTGCTTGATCAGGACGGGGTGGGGCTGGGCATGACCGCCAGCATATTGGGTGGCACCCTGAAGGTGGGAATTGCGCCCAGCACCGTGTTCAGTATTCCAGACGATGTTGACCTGAGCAACCTAACCTTTACGCCGTCATTTGCTGCGACCTCGGTCCAGTCGGGACAGCGGGTGGAAGCCGATACCAATGTGGGGATGACCGCTGCTTCGGGCAGCGCGGTGGCCAGCCTGAGCGCAAGCCACGTTGAACTGAGGCGGCAGGCGGTGCATGGAACTGTCGCCAACTACAACTCCACCGGCTCCGGGCAGTTCACCTTCACTCTGAACTTGCCGGCCTACTCTTACCTGACGCTGCTAAGTCACGGGGCAATCACCTCGGTGACCGTGGTGCAGCAACCGACCACCGAGTTGCGCAACCTGAATTCCGTCAGCAACGGCGCGAATGTGCGGGTCCGCGGCGTGCTCTTCTGGACGGGCAGCGGCTTCACCATGGTGGCGGGGCGCATCGTCGCAGTTCAATAACCAAAGTGAACAAACAACAGCTGCGCTCTCCACACGGGGAGCGCAGCCTTTTGGTACTGGCAATCCTCGTTTCTTGACCGCCAGGACACCGAGAATCTCTTTTTTCACCACAGTGGACACGAAGTACCACGAAGGAGTTCCGGCGCCCGAATTTCGCGCGCCATCGTTTTAAGAGTCTCTAGTGCTGTTTCCTGCAGGTGCAGTGCGACCTCGGCGTCCTCCTGGTGAGAGGTTGTGTGGACCGTAATGAGGGCTGTCGCCCAGAACGAATCTCAACCCGCCCATTCGTGCTCTTCCATTCCGCCGTTATCACCGTAAACCTCTCTCCCTCTGTGTCTTCATAGTTCCGTACGGCGGGAGACCCGCCAAGCACAGTTTCGGGAGGGGGATTTTTATGGTATTCGCAGGAGCTTGTGCCTGCCGCCGTCTGGGCGGATTGGCGTTTACATTACTGCTGCTGGCTTTAGGGGCTGGTTGCGGCAACAGTGCCACTCCGGTGCAACCTTCCAGCGCGGTGCAAGTCAAAGTGGGTGATGCCGCCGCCGACCGCGTGGTCGGCTTTGAAATGACGCTGACCTCGCTGGTGCTCACTACCAGCAACGGCCAGGAAGTGGCGGTACTGGCGGAGCCGCGGCGCATCGAATTCACTCGTCTTGCCGGCGCCCTGGAGCCGGTGGCGCTCGTGGATATTCCCCAGGGCATTTATACCGAAGCGGCCGTGGTGGGCAGCAATATTCATTTGACTTACATTGACGCGACCGGGGACCTGCACGAATACACCAGCAGCGCCAACTTCAATACCGGCGTCATGCTT
Source organism: Terriglobales bacterium (assembly GCA_035308585.1). Lineage (GTDB taxonomy): Bacteria > Acidobacteriota > Terriglobia > Terriglobales > Acidobacteriaceae > JAICWP01. The sequence goes on along the minus strand of DATGGJ010000085.1, from coordinate 7,346 downwards.
GATCCAAAGTTGACGGTGAACGCGAGCAGCGTCATCGGCGTGGACCTTAACCTGGCGGCTTCGATTCTCAGCCTTGACCCCACGAATGTGGAACCGCCGCAATTCAGGCCTGCTTACAGCTTCTCCGTTGCGCCGGTTTCGGCCACGGAGCAGAACGAAGAGGAGGGCGGGCTGGAGCATGTGACCGGCGTGGTCACCGCCGCCGACAGCGGTTCGTTCACCATGCTGCTGGGGCAGAATGGCATACCTTTAAGCTTCGCTGTGGACGCCAGCACCACTTTCCAGGGCGTCACGCTGACCACGCTGCCTAACATGATTGTGGAGGTGGACGGAGTGACCGCAGCCGATGGAACCCTGTATGCCGAGCGCGTGGCCGGCCTCGCTAACAGCAACGGCGCCGTGCTGGAGGGCATGCTGTTTAGCGGCGCCATGGTGCCGGCAGGCATGGTGAGGCAGTCGGTTCGCAGGCCGGAAGGAGAGCTGGTGGTGCACGAGGGCACGGGGAACGGAATGGTGGACGCCGTGGTGGGCATGCCAGTGACGGTGGACTTCTCCACCGCGGCCTACGGCATCAACGGTGAAGGCATGCCCGACGGCTGGGCCTTTGACCTGATCGGAGGACTGGTGTTCAACGCCGCCACCATCATTCCCGGGCAGGAAGTGCAAATCGTGTCCGACACCGGCATCACTCCCCTGGCCGGCGGCTACACCATTCCCGCCCGAACGGTGACGCTGCAAGAGCAGGCGGCTTCGGGGGTGGTCGCGAATTACCGCGACGGTTTGCTGTTTGGAGTTATCCTCGGCTCCGCCAGGACCAAGACAGTCAGCCCGCGCTCGGCGGTATCCCTGCCTACGGCGGCCTTCGACCTGCAGCTGCCCGCAGATTCCTACCTGCGGCTGCTGACGTCCTTAACCTCGGTCACGATCGGCATTTTTCCGGAAACCAAGCTGAATGGCACAAGCACGGTGTCCGATCTCATGAATGTGCGCGTACGCGGCTGGCTGCTCTATTTAAATGAAGAACTGGTTATGATCGCGGACCGCATCGATTTCGTCAGTGCCCCTGTGGCCACCAACGTTCGAACCAGCGTCCCTCATCGGTGATCTGATTCCTTTCGCTTGCCGGGCCGGCTATTTGCCAGCCCGGCAGCCGTTTTTACTTTCTTGCTGACTCCTGACTATTGAGTCCTGACTCCTTCTTCCGGCCGTGCTGGCGGGAGTAGATTTCGCGGGCGCGCTCAATGGTATCCGCCTCTTCGGGCGGCTTATCCTCACGGATACGAAGGATGCGGGGGAAACGCAGCGCATACCCGCTGGCATGGCGGTCGGAGCGCATGATGGCATTGAAAGCGACCTCCAGGACGATTTCAGGCTCGACTTCGCGCCAAAAGCCGTGGTCGACCAGTGTGTGCGCCAGAAACCACTCGGTCATTCTGGCGATCTCTCTGTCGGTGAGCCCGGAATAGGCTTTTCCGATGTTCACCAGGCGGTCGCCATCGCGAACTGCGAAGGTGTAATCGCTGAGAACGTTCACGCGCTTGCCGTGTCCATATTCGACGGAGGTAACGACGACGTCGAGGGTGGCCAGCTCGCGCTTTAATTTCACCCAGGATTGTCCCCGGCGGCCGGGCGTGTAGGGCGATTCCACATCCTTGATCATGAGGCCCTCGTTGCCGCGGGCCTGGGCGGCGGCGAAGAGTTCCTCCAGGTGTTCGGCGGAGTTGGCGCGCAACACGGGAGCGCGGATAACCTCAGATACCGGCTGCATCTCCGCCTCCACCGCCGGCTCGAAAGTCAGCCGTCCCTGAGGGGTGGTGGTGCGCGCAAAGCTGGGGCGGCGGGCACCGCCGAATACGCCGTCGAGGATGGAGGCCCGCCGGCGCAGCGGCTGATCTATGACCAGTTCCCCGTCAGCATAGAGCACATCGAACGCTACGTAGGCGACGGGCACGTTGCGCATCATTGTTTCCGTCACCGTTTTCCGGCCCAAACGCTTCTGCAGTTCGGAGAAGGGCAGAGCCTGAGATTCTGCGGCTTCACCGGCGGCGGACTTCCAGGCCACAATTTCCCCGTCGAGAATCACGTCACCGGAAAATTCCCCCAGCGCTTCCGCCAGCTCAGGGAAGGACTCGGTCACTTCATCCAGCGTGCGGGAGAACAGCCGGGCTTCCCCGTCGCGGCAGTGGGCTTGTGCCCGGATGCCGTCGTACTTGTCTTCCACCTGCGCATGCTGGAAGAAGGTGAACGCTTCCTCGGCGCTCTGCACCGGGCTGGCCAGCATGAAGCCGATGGGATGAAACAGGCGCATGCGGGCCTCGCCCAGACGGTCGCCAAGAGCCAGGCGGCAGGTTTCGCCGATGTCGCCCAGCATCATGTTGGCGCGTTGCACCGCGCGCGCTTCCCTGCCGTAGGCTTTGGCAATGCCCTCTTCCACCAGGCTTTCCTTCATGCCGATGCGCAGGTCTCCGGTCATGATCTTGACCAGGTACTTGGCCTCGAGGGGCGTGGCTTGGGCCAGCAGGTCGCGAACCAGTTTGAGTTTGGCGGCAGCGCCGCGGGTGGTTGCGATGCTGCGGAAGGCCTGCTCAACCTGGATTACGCTGAGATTTCCGCCGGTGCGCGGTTTGTCCTTCGCGGAGAGAACGTCATACGCGGCGGCGCCCAGGTCGCCGTGGCGGCGATAAGCGGCGGTCATGGCGGCCTCGCTTTTGCCGGACAACTCCTGCACCGCGCGCCACAACTGCGTGCCGCCTACACCCAGAGTGGCCTGCTCGTACGCGGGGAACGGCTCACCGGAGAGAAACACCGCTGAGACCGCCGCTTCATCCGCGCTGCGCGAGCGCAGGTAGACGGCCACAAGCTGTGTTTTCTCCAGTTTTTTTGTGGTGCGGGCGATGGCCTCGCACGCTGGTGCCAGCAGGTACATGCATTCGGTTCGATGCTCTACGACGGGACCAGGGCTCGATCAAAGCTTTTGCAGCAATGCCGCCTGGCTGCGGCGAATGTGGGGACGCTCCAAAAGCTTAAAGCCGGCATCCGCAGCTTCCCGCAGTTCAACTTCAAACTCTTCCGTCTTCACGTGACCGGCGGGTTCCACCAGCAGCAGGCGGGCGCCAGATTTGGACGCAGCGGCGGCCTGAGCGAAGAACTGGCGGGCGGAGGGCATCTCGTGCACCATGGCAAAGGCCAGGATGAAGTCCACCTTGCCATCCAAGTCTTTGATTGCTAACGATTCAGCCGCGGCCAGACGGGCGTCTACCCGGCCTGCCAGATGAGCTTTGGCCACACGCTGCTTCAATTTGCCAATCATCTTGGGTTGCACGTCCACCGCTATCACCCGTCCACTGGGTCCAACCAACTGGGCTAAGGGTATCGTGAAGAAACCCATGCCCGGTCCAGGTTCCAGCACAGTAATGCCCTCGCGCACCCAGGGTGTGAGCAGCTTGGCAGGATTGAGTTGCAGGCGGCGAAGGGGCGAGATCAAAAGATAGCCCAGCCACCACGGGCAGACGCGATGCGCCATATGAACCCTCTCTTGCAGGTTAGAACGGCTGCGGAGCGCAAGACAAGCAGGCGTCATAAAGTAGTGGGCAGTTAGTAGTTGGTAGTTAGTAGTTGGCAGGCGGGCTGAAAGCGGGGTTTAGGAACTGCCTGCTACCGAGCACCCATCACCCGTAATGGTGACTTTTCAGGCTTTCTGCGCTAGGCTAAAGCTTCCTGGGGCCTGTTTCCCCGAGCCATCCGGAGTCATCTAATTACCATGCGATTTTTGCGGCAGATGTGGCGGTTTCTGGTCGCGGTCCAACTCCTGCCCGCTCTGGAGAGCGGGGAGGAGACGCTGGTCGGGGGCCAAGCCGTCCTGGAGGGCGTCATGATGCGCTCTCCCCATGCCTGGGGCATTGCCGTGCGCAAGCCTTCGGGCGAAATCACCACCCACACCGAGCCGCTGGAGCGGCTTTCAGAAAAGCACAAGTGGATGGGCTGGCCGGTGGTTCGTGGGGTTATTACCCTTGGACATGCCATGACCCTGGGTTTCCGCGCTCTGAAGTTTTCCGCCAATGCCGCACTGGCCGAGGCGCCGCAACCGGAGAATGGCAAAAAAATTGAGTTCAGCGGCTGGCTGGCGGCGGTGAACGTGGCCATTTCCGTCGGCTTCTTCATTTTCATGTACAAGTTTCTGCCCCTGGTGGCGGCCACCGAGTTGAAAAAAGTGTCGCCGGTTTTCGGCGAGCAAGTGGTCTTTAACGTGGTGGACGGTGTCATCCGCATCGCTCTTTTCCTGTTATTCATCTGGGGCACGTCGCTGTGGAAGGACATCCGGCGGGTTTACGAGTATCACGGGGCGGAGCACAAAACAGTGTTCGCCTTCGAGTCGGGCGACCCGCTCAGCATTCCAGAGGCGCAGAAGTATTCGACTTTTCATCCCCGCTGCGGCACCAGCTTTCTGATGACGGTGATGCTGATCTCCATCGCCTTCTACACGGCGGTGCCGGTGTACACCTTCTGGGCCCGATTCGCCATCCGCATTGCCCTGCTGCCGGTGATTGCCGGCGTCTCTTACGAGATCATCCGCTTTGCCGCCAAGCACCGCGGCTCGCTGTTTGCCCTGATGACCGCTCCCGGTCTGTGGCTGCAGCGCATCACCACTCAGCCGCCCGCTGACGACCAGGTGGAATGCGCCATCGTGGCTTTGAACGAGGCTATGGCGGTGGAAGCGCAAAGGGGCGGGGAACTGGTGATCGCCTAGCGGCAGAGCGCCGCGAACAGTTACACTCTACTCAGCTCTCCCACTTTGGATGCGCTCTCGGCTGTTACCAGCCGAAGGCCGAGAGCACGCTGCGGACGAACATCAATCAATGTTTGAGAGACTAGACCAGCTCGAATCCCGGTACCAGGAACTGGAACGCTCGCTGGCCTCGCCGGAGATCATTTCCGATTCGGCCAAATACCAGAAAGCCGCCAAGGCGCACAGCGAGCTCACGCCGGTGGTGGAGAAATACCGTGAGTACAAGGACCTGAAGCGGGGCATCGAAGAGAGTAAGGCGGTGCTGGCGGAGGAAAAGGATGCGGATATGCGCGCCTACGCCCAGGAAGAGCTGGACAAACTGGAGGAGCGCGCCGGGCAAGTGGAACAGGAGCTGAAGGTCCTGCTTTTGCCCAAAGATCCCAATGACGAAAAGAACGTGGTGCTGGAAATTCGCGCCGGCACCGGGGGGGACGAGGCCACGCTTTTCGCGGCGGAGATGTTCCGCATGTATACCCGTTTCGCCGAGACCCAGCGCTGGAAAGTTGAGGTGCTTTCCACTTCCGAATCGGGGGTGGGCGGGTTGAAGGAAGTGATCGCCATCATCGAGGGCGAACGCGTCTATTCGCGGCTGAAATATGAAAGCGGCGTCCACCGGGTGCAGCGGGTGCCCCAGACCGAACAGCAGGGCCGGGTACACACTTCCGCGGTAACGGTGGCGGTACTGCCTGAAGCCGAAGACGTGGACATCAAGATTGAAGCCAGGGACTTGCGGGTTGACACCTTCTGCTCCTCGGGCCCGGGCGGGCAATCGGTGAACACGACTTACTCTGCGGTGCGCGTCACCCATATTCCCACAGGGGTGGTGGTGAGCTGCCAGGACGAGAAATCGCAGATCAAGAACCGGGAAAAGGCCATGCGCGTGCTGCGTTCCCGCCTGTATGAAATCGAATTACAAAAGCAGCAGGAGCAACTGGCCAAGGAGCGGCGAGCCATGGTGGGCAGCGGCGACCGCAGCGAAAAGATCCGCACCTACAATTTTCCGCAAAACCGTGTTACCGACCACCGCATCGGGCTGACCCTGCACCAATTGGGCGACGTGATGGACGGCAAGCTTCAGCCCATCATTGATGCTCTGGTCACCCACTACCAGGCGGAGAAGTTGAAGCAGGAAACAGCCAGCGTGGGGTGAAGCGGTTCTCGGTTCTCAATCAGGGCTCCTTCCGATTTTCTCCGATAACTGGCAACTGAAAATCATGCAGCTTCGCCAGGCCATTCAAAACGCCGTACAACGTTTGCAGGACGCGCATGTAGGCTCGCCACGTATGAATGCCGAGCTGCTAGCGATGTTTGTGCTGGGCTGCGACCGCGCCTACCTTTACGCCCACGGTGACCGCGGGCTGACCAAGGACGAAGTTGCCCGGTACGATGAGGCACTCGGCGAGCGTGCCCGTGGCCTGCCTGCACAATACATTACGGGCCACCAGGAATTCTGGGGCATGGACCTGATCGTCTCCCCCGCCGTGCTTATCCCTCGGCCGGAAACCGAGCACGTGGTTGAAACCGTGCTGGAGTTAGCCCGCGACCGTGCCCCGCACCGAGTCGTGGATGTGGGCACGGGCTCGGGGTGCATCGCGCTGGCACTGGCCAAAGAGCTTTCCGGGGCTGAAATTCATGCCACCGAGGTTTCTGGCGAAGCGCTGGAAATCGCCCGGGCCAATGCCGCCCGCCACCAACTGGAGCAACGCATCCAGTTTCATCAGACCGATCTACTCGCCGGCATGGAGGAGGGCACTTTCGACTACGTAGTTTCCAATCCTCCCTATATAGGCGAGTGGGAGGCCGAGACGGTGGAGGCGCAGGTGCGCCGTTTCGAGCCCCACCAGGCGCTTTTTGCCGGGCCCAGCGGCCTGGAAGTGTTCGCCAGGGTCATTCCGCAGGCGCAGAAAGTTCTGCAGCCGGGCGGCTGGCTGGTGATGGAAATGGGGCATTCCAGCCGCGAACGTGTCTGCGAGCTGTTAGTGGATTGGGAGGAAATTCGAGTTACTAACGACCTGCAGGGCATCGCTCGGGTGGTGGCGGCGCGGCGGTGAGGAGGTCAGGTATGGGCAGGCCCTTCGCCTGTGCAGCTGGGCGTAGCGCGGCAATGGCGGCGAGCTATGCTCGGCCGGACAGCCGAGGGGCGGCTCTCCGCAGGTGGACGTACTACGGCAGGTGGTCCAGGTAGCACACTCCGTTCGTGGGTTGCACCGGCGGGGTGGGCGGGGTGAGCCAATCGGGACGGCTGAAATCGAAGAACTCGGTCATGTCAGGCTGGTTGGCATCGCGCAAAGTGAGGCTGCGGAGGTGGAAGCGGGTCTCAATGAATTTGAGCATGGCCGTGGAATCCATCACCGAGTGCGAGACAAACCCTTTTCGCGCATAGGGTGAAGCCACAAACATGGGCACCCGGTACCCGGTGGAGGTGAAGTCGCAGGTCCGGCCGCCGCCGCTGGTGGTGCAAATGTCGCCACTTTGAAGATCTTGAGGCGGGATGCCGTCGGGGTTGATCGCCGCTTGCGGCGGCACATGGTCGTAAAAGCCACCGCCTTCGTCGGTAGTC
>DATGGJ010000084.1:0-8279 GCA_035308585.1 Terriglobales bacterium | reverse complement strand
ACCACGGTCAAACTGACTCGCGCCTTGTGGATTGTTCCCCTGGCCTTCGCGATCGCCTCGCTCAACCGCAGCAAGACGCGGATCCGCTGGCCGTGGTTCATCCTGTTGTTTTGCCTGGCAGCGGTGGCCAGCACCTACCTGCCGGCCTTTGCCAGGACTTACCGCGCGTTGTACAGCCTGGGCAAGGTGGGTCTGACCGCTACTCTTTTCCTGATTGGCTCAGGAATTTCCCGCTCCACGCTAAAGCAGGTCGGAGTGCGGCCGCTGCTGCAGGGCGTCCTGCTGTGGGCGCTGGTCGCTCTTTCCACTCTGGCCCTGGTTCGTTATGGAATTATTGCCATATAAGAACCTTTCATTGCCGGAACGGAGGCAGCGCAAGCGGGATAGAGTTCATTTTCGGGTGAGGTCTTCGCGGTCAGTGCGCAACGTGTCGAGGTGCCGCGCGCTCCAGACGAAAAAGAGGGCGAACACTAGCAGCATCGGCGGCAGCACTCGCCACGCCGAAGTCGAACCGAGGACGCTGATTGGGTCCCAGCCCACCACGCCGGTTCCATGACGGGAGGCGATTCCTCCCCACAACATGGCTGTGACCGCCAGGCAAGCGAGAACAATGAAACTAGCTGCAATTCCTGTACTCGCGCTTTTCAGGAGAGCGCCAGGACGGCTATGGGTGCTGACCAATAATAGGGCAAGAGCAAGCGCCAGCCCCAACGCGTAAAAAGCAACCCATCCCAGGTAAAAAGAAAGCTCGATCTCCCGCTGAGGGCTGACATGCCCATACAAGAGTCGCAGCACGCTCCAAAAGCCGAACAACCCTCCTCCAGCGGCGGTGCTGGGCAGGAGAAAAAGGAAAAACGCCGCTTTACGGGTGCGTCTGGAAGGCAGCAAGGCAAGTCCCAGAAGCGGACCCAGCACCAACGCAAGGATCGAGCCCGCGATAAAGATCACCGCGCCCATACTGACTCGTTACGCGGAGCGGGCTGGAGATTCCGCTGCCGGTACCCTCTTGATTTCATTTTTGAAACTGTCTTCCAGCGCTTCCTCGATGGTGAACTGTATAACTTCCTCGTAGTCGCCGCCCAAGAAACTGCGCAGCCGGGATGTGTCCATGGTATAGCTGCCGGTCATGTAGGGCACCACTTGGGGAGGAATGCCGGAGATATTGAGACGCCAGAGCGCCCCTAAAACCGCGCCAAAAAGCAGGCGGGACGGCACCGGCAGCAGGCGGTTGCCGGAGCGCCGTATGCATTCGCCGAGGGTGAGAGGCTGGCCGCGTCCGGCGACATTCAGAATCGTAAGCTGCGGATCGGGCGCGTTCCGCCGCAGAATGTGCGCGATGAGGCGCGCGACATCATCCACGTGAACAAATTGGAACAGTTTTTCGCGATAGCGCCGTCCCAGGGGCAGCAGGCAGGGCAACCGTTTGCCCTGAGCCCGCCAGCGCGCCGCCCGCGCGCTTGCGCCGGTGGGCGTGCCCCGGAAGGCGCCCAGCAGATAGTTGTTCACGCTGGCGCCGGCATAGATGTGCGGCCGCAGGATATAGGTGCGGCAGTCGAATAGCTCGCGAGCCCGCTGCTGCGCCACCAGGTCTGACTCGCGCTTGTGAATCGCGTAGGGCAGAGTGTGTCCGCCCAGGGGGAACTCCTCCACTACAGGCCCGGGCAGGTCGGAGCCGTAAGCTGAGACGCTGCTGGGAAAAATGAATTTGAGAATTTGCCGGTCGTCGCGGTTAACCTCGCTGATGGCCTCCATCACCCGCGCCGTGCCGGCCACGTTGATTTGCCACATGCGCTCGACCTCGGTCACGCCGGTGCGCACGGGGTCAATGACAAAAGCCAGATGCACCACAGCCCGGGCCTGGGTTTCCCGCAACAGGCGGATCAATTGCGGGGTGCTGGCCTCATTGCCCAGATCCAGGCTTTCGAAGCGGGCGAGATCGAGGCCGTGTGGGGGCATCAGGTCCACCCCTACAACCTGGAAGTCAGGCAATTGGGGAAGCAATCGTCTCCCCAGGTTGCCGGCAATGCCCGTTATGAGTACGGTCGGCCGTCCTTCAAGCATGGCTGGGCGCTACTTCTGTGGAGGCGGCACGCCCGGCTTGACAGCAGGCGCTTTATTCGCCGGCGGCATGGGTGCTGCCCCGCGCCGCGGCCCCGGGCCCGCGAAGTAGGCCTGGTTCAGTTCCGGCTTCACCGAGCCGATCATGGCCTCCATCTGCTTTCTGAAGGACTGCTGCTCGAGAAAATTGTGGATCTCCCCCCTGGCTTGCTCGAGCGGGATCGTCTGCTTGGACACTACCTTGTAAATGTAGTAACCGCCGGGGTCGTCCAGCAATTCTGAAACCTGGCCGGCCTGCAACTCGAATACCTGCTGCTGATTGGTAGGCAGGCCCTCGCGGGTCAGCTTGCCCAGGTTGACGTTGGGCGACTGGGAATTGATGCCGGCAGCGGCGAATGCTTCCTGTTGCAGCTTCTGGAAGTCGCCGCCGGCCGCCGCTTCGGCATGAATCTTTTCCGCCACCGCTTTCATCGCCGCCTGGTCGGCCGCCGTATCCTCCTTGGGAGGAGCAGCAGAGCCCGCCTCAGGAGCGTGTTGTTTCGATTTAGGGATGAAGATGCGCAGCAGTTCGACCTGCTGGAAGCGGGTGGGATTATCCTGATAGTACTTCGCGATCTCCGTTTCCGGAATGTTACCCGCTTTCTTCTGCAGGTTGCGGGTCAGATTCTGGGCGAGCAGCTGCAAAGTGGCAAAGCGCATCATCTCCTGGAACTGCGGTTCCTTGTCCAAACCCATCTCGCGGGCCTTCTGCCCGAACAGGAGCAGGCGCGGATAAGCCTCCGCCAGCTGCCTCTTGGTAGGAAGCGGCATCTGCGGATTGAGAGCGTCGGCAAGCTTCTCAAACTGCGCCCTGGTTATGACAGTTTTGCAGCCGGCCGTACTGGCCGGTTTGGCCGCCGCCCGGGCGCCAGGTGCCGTCTTACGGGCGCTGGCCGCCGAGGAGGGACACAGGCCCTGAACGGTAATCACGGCTGCCGTGGGAGGCACCTGGCTCGACGGCACTTTGGGCGCGGGCATCTCATCCGGGTCCGGCCGCGGTTCCTGTTGCCCAGCGGCAGCAGACTGGGTCCCGGACTTCTGCCCTGATGCCGCCTGCGTCCCCTGGCCCAGGGCCAAGGACGTCAACAGCAGCAGGTTCAGCCAAAGATAATGCTTCACTTGAACCTCCGATGAAAATATCTCGTGAATCCTAGCATACAGGGTGCGTGGCGATGCAGTGAGGTAGCTTCAATCGGGGAATCTACCTGCCGGGAGGAAGCCACACTTCGACACCGCCGGAGACGGGAGAACTGAGAACGTGTGGGGTGATGACCACCATAAGCTCATCATCTTCCAGTTGCTTATTATTGGAACCTGTGACCCGGTTCACACCCGGCAACTGGGCCAGGCCGGGGATGCCGCTCAGGCTTCTCTGATCGGTGGTGGAAACCGAGCCCACCACCACTCCGGGCTCGCCGTTTTGCAGCGTAATCATGCCCTTGTACTCGCGCTGGGCGATCACGGGCACGCCATTGATGCTCTGCCCCACCAGGCTGCGCAGTTGCATCTCCATATCGAGAGTCACGCTGGAGGTGCCGTGAATGGCCGGCTTTGCCTTCAGAGTCAATCCCAGATCCTCATAGGAGAATGAGGGAAAGGGCGTTTGGAAGGAGCCGTTGGCGATGACCTGGGAAAGCGCCGGAGTGTTGAAGATGGGCGCGAAGCTGGCGTTGAGGATGGGGTAGCGCTCCCCCATGCGCATGGTCGCGGGATCGGATTGCGAGGCGTGCAGGACCACATGCTGCAGGGTGCTCACCGAGGACTGGTTATCGGAGAAAGCGGCGCTCAACTGGGGAAAGGTTAACCCCATCAGGGTGAGGCCGCCGCCGAAGGTGGCAAAAGGCTGGGAAAAAATGGAGCCGGCCTGATTTTGCAGCTGCGCCAGCAATCCCTGCAGGGCCTGGCTGTTGGCGGCATTAATGCCGCCGCTGGAAATGAGCTGGTTGATGAGCTGCTGGATGTTCTGTCCGCCCAGCAGGGCCAGCGCGCCGGCGGGAATGTTGAACATCTTGAACTGCGCTGGAATATTCAGGCCCATGGCGCGGGTGAGCGTGCCGCTTACCTGGTAGAGCTTGATATCCAGCAGCACCTGCGGCTGCTGCTCATCCATGCCTTCCAGGAGGCGGGTGGCGGCTTCCAGCACCTCCTGGGGGGCGCGCAGGGTGATGGTGGAGGTGGCCGGCTGTTGCGTGATGAATCGAATCTCGAACAGCACCCGCAACAGGTTGACCACGTCATTGAGCTGCTGCGGCGTACTGGCATTAGGGACGTAAATGGTGCGCATTGCCATGCGGTCGAACTGGCGATGGTTCTGCGGCGTGTCCGCGGCCACCACCACCTGCGTTTCCGAAAGCGGCGCCCAGAAGGTATGCGTGACTTGGCCGGCGGCCTGCATGGCGGTGACGAAATTCACGTTGTCAATATCGAAACGCACATGGCGCGAGACCACCGAATCGTCGAGGATGGTGTTGATACCATAGGCCGCCGCCACCTGCTGCAACAGGTTGCGGGAATCTCCGCGGAAGCGAAAATCGCGGCGCCCGCTCTGGGGCTGGAGCTGGATGGTGCCCGCCTGCGCCAGCACCCGCGCCTGCTGGGTGGCGGCTTGCGGCGCCCATTCGCTCAATACGTCGCGCAGCCGCTGCTGGGCAAACTGGTTGCTGGGGTCCAGGTTGAGGGCGCCGCGGAATGCGGCCAGCGCCTGGGTCTGCTTGCCCGCCAGCAACTCCTGATTGCCCTGCTGCAGATGGTCAAAAACCAGTTGCTGGCGCGTGACTTCACGGGTGGTCAGGTACTCGGTGTTGGCCGGATCCAGGCGGGCGGCCTCCTGGAAAAGCCGGTAGGCTTCCTGATTTTTGCCGTCGGCGCGGAGCTTCAGGCCTTGCGAGAAGGCGCGATGAGCAGCTTTCCGCTCCTGGCGCGAAGCCGCGCGCGATGTCTCCCCGGGGACGGAGGTCGGCCGATTGGCGGCGTAAGCCGCCATGCTCCCAAGCAGAACGATGGCAAGCAGCATGCGCACTTCGACTCATTTTACCCGCCCCGCGCTGGTTTGGCTCAGCTTCCGGCACCTCGAAGTTCAATAATGATACTGGCCTTAAGGACACCCCCACCCATGGCGTGGGCCATGGGCTGCATTCTGGGTGCTGCCGGAGTGGATCATGGCTGCCCTGGTTCTACTTTCTGAGGTGAGCGGAGCCCGTCTCCAGGGCCACTTACTGAATGCCGTACTTCTTCTTGTAGAAGTCGTAGAGCCTGGTCTGGTGATTGGAAAGGTCCACCACCTTGCCATCAATCAACTCGGTCAGCACATGCGTCTTCACGCGAAAGGGTGTTCCATCCAGCACAACCAGGTTGGCGTCTTTGCCCTGGTCTATGCTGCCCAGACGGTTGTCCACTCCGAAGAAGCGCGCCGGGTTGAGGGTGAGCGCCTGCAAAGCCGCATCTTCCGGCAGTCCGTAAGAAATCGCGTACTCCACTTCGAAGGGCAGATTGCGCACCTCGTTATCAGCCGCGGTTTGAATGGCGATGGGGACACCCGCCTGGTACAGCCGGGCGGCATTGTCCAGGCGCACGTCCACCGATTCCATCCGGCCGGGCTCCTCCAGGATGGGGCCGACGATGACCGGGACCTTGCGCGCCGCCAGTTGATCGGCAATGCGCCAGGCAGCGGCGGCATCCGCCAGGATGAGACGGAAGTGGAACTCCTCGGCCAGGCGCAGCGCGTTCTCCATGTCGCTGACCCGGTCGGCGTGGGCCACCACCGGGATCTTGCCCTCCAGCGCCGCCACCATGGCATCCATCTTCAAATCGCGCGCTGGCGGCGCGGGCTCCTTTCCGCCGCCTTGTTTTTGGGCATACGCGTCCTGCACCTCTTTGTAGTGTTGCGCTTTTAGAAACGCCTGCCGCAGCATAGCCATTTCCCCCATGCGCGTCTGGGGAGCGCCGTTCTTGGCGCTGTAGGTCATCTTGCTTGCTTCGCCCAGGCTGATGTGCAGGGCAGCCGGAGACTTCACCACCATCTGATCCACGGTGCTGCCATCGAGTTGAATCACCGCGCTCTGCCCGCCGATCAGGTTGCCGTCGGCCGGAGTGGAAAGAGAATTGGTGATGCCGGCGGCCCGGCTGACCAGTATGTTTTCACTTTCCGGGTTCAGCGCGTCCAGCACCCGCAGTTGGGGCTGCAGGGGGTCGGTGTATTCGGTGCTGTCTACCGTAACCTGCAGGAGTGGAATCTCCACCGTGCCCAGTTGGTCGCCCGCATCGAACAGGCCGGGCATGACCACTTTGCCGCGGGCATCAATCACCTGCGCTCCGCGCGGCACCCTGATGTCGCGGCCCACCGCCGCGATTTTGCCGTTTTCGACCAGTACGGTGCCGTTCTCTATCACGCCGTGGCTGATGGTGAGCACCTGCCCACCGGTGATGGCGATGGTGTCCTGGGCCAACGCCGGCAGGGCTGCCAGTATGGTCGCGGCGATAATCGCAGTTGCGGCAAAGCAGCGGACGTCACGCATCATCATCTCCTGCAATCGCTTGAAGCTTTGAACCCGTGAAACCTTGAAACTTGCTTTTTCACGGCACCAGCGTGGCCGGGCGCCCCTTCCAGGGCAGGAAGCCATCCTGGCGCGTATACACCGCCTTGCCGTCAATGAACACCTCGTCAGCCTTGGAAGTCAGCTCCAATGGGTAGCCACTCCAGATGGTCATATCGGCATCCTTGCCCACGTCAATCGAGCCCACGCGGTTGTCAATGCCCAGAATCTTTGCCGGGTTGATGGTCACGGTCTGCAGCGCCGCCTCATCGGGCATGCCGTAATGATTTATGATCGAGGCCTGCTCGATGTAGTCGCGCTCCTCAATCACCGGATTATCGGTGTGCAAGCTGACCAGAACGCCTTCCTTCCACAGGATGTAAGCATTCTGCGGGATGGCGTCCCAGCCCTCCACCTTAAAGCCCCAGGAATCGGCGAAGGTGACCACGCCGATGCCGCGGCGAGCGATCTCCGGCGCGATCATGTAGGCGTCAAGAGCGTGGTGCAGCGCGGCAATGTGGAAGTGGAACTCGTCGGCGATGCGGAACAGAGCCTCAAAATGATTTACCTGGTAGGAGTGAATGTTGAGCCGTACCTTGCCGGCCAGCACCTCGGCCAGCGCTTCCAGTTGCAGGTCGCGCTCCGGCGGAGCGCCTTTCTTGCCGCCATCCTCCCAGGCCTTCCACTTGGCGGCGTAATTCTGCGCGTCATAAAGCCGCTGGCGCACGATGGCGGTCTCTCCCATCAGAGTGGAGGGCGCCTTGTCCTTGCTGCCGTAAACGCGTTTGGGGTTCTCGCCCCAGGCCCATTTCATGCTGGCGGGCGCGCCCTGCAACTTGATCTCATCCAGCGTCTGCCCGCCATTCAGCTTCACGATGGTGGCCCAGCCGCCGATATTGTTGCCGCTGCCGGGCAGCACCTGCACCACGGTCACGCCCCCGGACACCGCGCGCGCTATCTCCGGGTCGTCGGTGTTGATGGAATCTTCCGAGCGCACCTGGGCTTCGATGTCGCCGGTCATCTCGTTGCCGTCGGAGTTGGGCTTGATTTCCGGCAGGGCGTAGACGCCAAGGTGGGAGTGCGGGTCCACCAGCCCGGGAAGCACGTATTCACCGGTGGCGTTGATAATCTGAGCGTCGGCGGGCACGGCAACTTTGGCGCCCACAGCGGTAATTTTTCCGCTCTCGATGACCACGGTGCCGTTGGGAATCGTGCCGTGCGTCATGGTGAGAATGGTTGCGCCCTTGATGACGATGGGACGGCTTGCAGCCGCGGGCACGCCAGTCGCACAAGGCGCGCTGATTGACATCAGCCAGAGACACCACAGGAGGAGAATTGTAAAGAAGCACAGGCTTTTCACGGATCGCTCCCGAGAAGGCCGCAAATTATAGCAGACGCATCGCGGCGCGATATTTATTTGTGCGCCCATCCGGGAAGTGGACTTGCTTCCCGCTGCCATAACGACTAATTTCTTCAGTTCTGTATTCGTCGCCGCCATGAACAAGCCTGTGATTGTCCGCCTGCAGATTTTGCTGGTTGCGATTTCTGTCGTCTCGCCGCTTACCGCCATGGCAGCGGATAAGGGCGTGCCTGGCAACCTTCTTTCCGACATGCAGCAGTTGGTGCAGACGCCGGCGGTTCCCGGCTATG
>DATGGJ010000083.1:0-10026 GCA_035308585.1 Terriglobales bacterium | reverse complement strand
GCCATGAACCTTGAGTCCCTGGTGATGCTTGCCGTCAGCATATTGCTGCTGGTCTATCTGACCTACGCCATGCTGCGCCCGGAGAAGTTTTGAGATGACCGCGAACGGGTGGTTCCAAATCGCGATTTTTCTGCTGGCGGTGCTGGCGCTCACCAAGCCGCTGGGCATCTTCATGACCCGGGTGTTCAACCGGGAGCGGACGTTCCTGGACCCGGTGCTGCGGCCGGTGGAGCGGCTGATTTACCGCCTGACGGCAGTGGATGAGGAGCGGGAAATGGGGTGGAAGGAGTACGCCGTCTCCGTGCTGCTGTTCAGCGGCGTCTCCATGCTGGTGCTGTATGCGCTGCAGCGCCTGCAGTCCATCTTGCCATTCAACCCGCAAAAGCTGGGCGGGGTGGCGCCGGACCTGGCGTTTAACACCGCCGCCTCCTTCACCACCAACACCAACTGGCAGGCGTACACGCCGGAAACCACCATGAGCTACTTCACACAAATGGCGGGCCTGGCGTACCACAACTTCGTATCGGCGGCGGCCGGCATCGCCATGGCCATTGCCCTGATTCGCGGCATCGCGCGGCGGGAAAGGGAGACCATCGGAAATTTCTGGGTGGACCTGGTGCGCGGCACGCTGTGGGTTCTGCTGCCCATCAGCCTCGTGGGGGCGCTGGTGCTGGTTTCGCAGGGGGTGCCACAAAATCTGAAGCCTTATGACACCGCCAGGCTGGTCGAACCCTTCCAGGTCGCCAAAGTAGACAGCAACGGAAAGCCGGTGCTGGGAGCCGACGGCAAGCAACTGATGGATACCGTGAGCGAACAGACCATGGCACAAGGGCCGGTGGCTTCGCAGGAGATCATCAAGGAATTCGGCACCAATGGCGGCGGCTTCTTCAACGCCAACAGCGCGCACCCGTATGAAAATCCAACCCCGTTCAGCAACTTTTTCGAGATGTTGGCGATTTTTGCCATCGGCTCCGGCCTGACCTACACCCTGGGGAGGATGACTGGGTCGCAGCGCCATGGCTGGGCAGTGTGGGGAGCGATGGCCGTTCTTTTTGTGGCCGCGGTCAGCACCGCTTACTGGGCGGAGGCGCGGGGGAACCCGCTGCTGCCGCGGGCGGTGGACCAGCACGCGAGCCGGCTGCAATCCGGCGGCAACATGGAAGGCAAAGAGGTGCGCTTTGGCATCGTGGATTCGGCCCTGTGGGCCACGGTGACCACGGACACCAGTTGCGGCGCGGTCAACAGCATGCATGACTCCTACACACCACTCGGGGGTATGGTGCCGCTGGCCAACATGATGTTGAGCGAAGTGGTGTTTGGGGGCGTGGGCTCGGGATTGTACGGCATGATCATCTTTATCATCCTGGCGGTTTTTATCGCCGGGCTGATGGTGGGGCGCACGCCGGAATACCTGGGGAAAAAGATCGAAGCCTACGAAGTGAAAATGGCCATGCTGGTAGCGCTCATCTTCCCCTTGATCATCCTGACCTTCACCGCGATTTCGGTGCTCAAGCCGTTTGGCACCGGCAGCATCCTGAATCCCGGCCCGCACGGTTTTTCTGAGATTCTCTACGCCTTCACCGAGGGCGCCGCCAACAACGGTTCGGCGTTTGGCGGAATCAGCGCTAATACCCTCTGGTACAACGCGGCCATTGGCTTTGACATGCTGATTGGCCGCTTCCTGATGGTGATCCCGGCGCTGGCGATTGCGGGCAGCCTGGCCCGCAAGAAGGCGGTTCCGCCTTCGCTGGGCACATTCCCGGTGACCACCCCGCTGTTCACGGTATTGCTGGATTCCGTGATTCTCATCGTGGGCGCGCTGACCTTCTTCCCGGCGCTCAGCCTGGGCCCGATTCTGGAGCACCTCCTGATGATGGCAGGAAAGACATTCTAAGGATTCTCATGGCGACGAAATCGGAAAATACGTCCTTTTCGCAGCTGGCGCCGAAGGTAGAGCCAGCCTGGCCGAAAAAAAAGTCCAGAGTTGTGTGGGACTGGAAGATTGTTCGCCGCGCGATTGTGGATTCGCTGCTGAAGCTGGACCCGCGGCACATGATGGGCAATCCCGTTATGTTTGTGGTGGAAGTGGGCAGCGCCATCACCACCATTCTGCTGTTCAGGGGCGGGAGTCAGTTTGGCTTCAATCTGCAGATCACGCTCTGGTTATGGTTCACCGTGTTGTTCGCCAACTTTGCCGAGGCCATGGCGGAGGGCAGGGGCAAAGCGCAGGCCGATTCACTGCGCAAAGCGCGAGCCGAAACTATGGCCTACCGGTTGCTGGCTGACGGCAGAACGGAGGAGGTGCCGGGATCGAAGCTGCGCACCGGAGATGTGGTTGTGGTCAGCGCCGGCGAGTTCATACCCGGCGACGGCGAGGTGATTGAGGGTGTGGCCTCGGTGGACGAATCCGCCATTACCGGCGAGTCGGCCCCTGTCATCCGTGAATCCGGCGGCGACCGCTCGGCCGTTACCGGCGGCACACGCGTGCTCTCCGATGAGATCAAGGTCCGCATTACTTCTAATCCCGGCGAGACTTTTCTGGATCGCATGATCGCCCTGGTGGAGGGCGCGGAACGGCAGAAGACACCGAACGAAATCGCGCTCAACATTCTGCTGGCAGGACTGACCATCATCTTTCTGCTGGCGGTGGTGACGCTGCAGCCGTTCGCCATCTACTCGGGCTCGCCGCAAACCGTGTTTGTGCTGGTTTCCTTGCTGGTGTGCCTGATTCCGACCACCATCGGCGGGTTACTGTCGGCGATTGGCATAGCCGGCATGGACCGTCTGATTCAGCACAACGTTCTGGCCATGTCCGGCCGGGCAGTGGAGGCCGCGGGCGATGTCAACACGCTGCTGCTGGACAAGACCGGCACCATCACGCTGGGAAACCGGCAGGCGGTGCGATTCGTCCCGGCCCCGGGAATCACCGTGCAGGAAATGGCCAGCGCGGCGCAACTTTCGTCGCTGCCCGACGAGACCCCGGAAGGCCGCTCCATTGTGGTGCTGGCCAAAGAAAAATACGGGCTGCGGGGACGCGAATTGGGACAACACGACGTGCAATTTGTCCCTTTTACCGCGCAGACCCGCATGTCGGGCGTGAACCTGGATGGCTTCGAAATTCGTAAGGGAGCGGCTGACGCCATCGCCGAATACCTGGCCGCGAACGGCTCCCTATTGCCCCGGGAACTCAACACGGAAGTCGAACAGATCGCGCGCAGCGGCGGAACGCCCCTGGTGGTGGCCGAGAAAAGCCGGGGCGCGCTGGGCGTAATCGAGCTCAAAGACATCGTTAAAGGCGGCATTCGTGATCGCTTCGCGCAACTGCGCGCCATGGGCATCAGGACCATCATGATTACCGGGGATAATCCGCTGACCGCCGCCGCGATCGCGCGCGAGGCCGGCGTGGATGATTTTCTGGCCCAGGCCACCCCCAAGGACAAGATGGACTTGATTCGCCGCGAGCAGGGCCAGGGCAAGCTCGTAGCCATGACCGGCGACGGCACCAACGACGCCCCCGCCCTGGCCCAGGCCGACGTAGGCGTGGCCATGAACACCGGCACTCAGGCGGCCAAGGAAGCCGGCAACATGGTGGACCTGGATTCCAACCCCACCAAGCTGATTGAAGTAGTAGAAATCGGCAAACAGTTGCTGATGACGCGCGGCGCGCTGACCACGTTTTCGATTGCCAACGATGTGGCCAAGTACTTCGCCATCATCCCGGCCATGTTTGCGGGAACCTTCCCGGTGCTGAATGCGCTGAACATCATGCATCTGCGGACGCCCCAATCGGCGGTACTCTCGGCGGTCATTTTCAATGCGCTGATCATCGTGGCTCTGATCCCGCTGGCGCTGCGGGGCGTGAAGTACCGCGCGCTGGGCGCGGCCGCGCTCTTGCGCAACAACCTGTTGCTGTATGGCTTTGGCGGAATCATCGTTCCGTTCCTCGGGATCAAGCTGATTGACATGCTGATTACACACGTAAGGCTGGTATAGAGGCCTGGTTATGAAGAGAAATTTACTGACTGCCGTATTGATGACCCTCGCCACTACCGTTCTGCTGGGCATCCTTTATCCACTGGCCGTAACCGGAGTAGCCCAAGTGCTGTTCCCCGACCAGGCCAATGGCGAACTGATACGGCGCAACGGGGTTGTGGTGGGCTCACGCCTCCTGGGCCAGCCCTTCTCCTCTGCGCGCTACTTCCATTCCCGGCCTTCGGCCGCAGGCAACGGCTACGACGCCGGCAGTTCCGGCGCGTCAAATCTGGGTCCTACCAACTCCAAGCTGATGGCGCGCGTGAAGGACGATGCGGCGGCGGCGGAGAGAGAGAATCCGAACGCGCCGGTTCCCGTGGATCTGGTGACCGCTTCCGCTTCCGGCCTGGATCCTGATATCTCTCCAGCGGCGGCGGAATTCCAGGTCGCCCGCGTGGCCCATGCCCGCAGCCTTTCACCAGAAACGGTGCGCCAGTTGGTGCGCCGGTATACGCAGGGCCGCACCTTCGGCTTTTTGGGGGAACCGCGGGTCAACGTGCTGGATCTGAACCTGGCGCTGGATGAGTTGGGGAAGCAAGCGGCAGGACAACCGCCTGCCAAATAGAGCCGGGGATTGGCCGGTGAGGAACATTCATGAGAGTCCTGGTGATGGTGGTGCTGATGGCCTCGACAACAGCCTTTTATGTGCGCTTCTTTTTCGCACTGATGGCGGAAGGCAGGCGGCATTCGCATCATTCCAAAGCCAACCTGAGATGGTTGCCCAGTCAGCGAAGAAGGGCGCGGCTGGCGCAGGTTATAGAGATAACGCCATCCATTTCAGCGGAAGCTCCGATCGAGCAGGGACCCTTTAAGCGGGCAGGGAGTCGGCTATTCACCGAAAAAAAGAGAGCCTCTTTCCCAAAATCTTCATGATGAACAGAACCTCCCGTTTGAAAACGAGGAACGAAAGGCTTGGTGTGCAATGCGAAAGGCACAGCCGGGAATTACGCTCGCGGCGGGCAGCCGCATAACTGGAGTATTTCTAATTGTTATCGTAGGTGCGCAAATCGCGGCCTGGGCGCAAACCTATGGCCCGCGGCAGGCAACTGCGGCCGCGGGGCCAGCGAATCCGGCGCCAACAGCCAGCGGGGACGCGGCAACCCAGAGCAAGGCGGCGATCGTGCAAGAACTGGAGCGAATGCGCGCCCGCATTGAAGAGCTGGAAAAGCAGCTCAATGCACGGCAGCCTGATGCGGCGAATGCCAGCATGCCCCCCACCCAACCGCCTGAACAGGCCAATGTGCAAACCACAAGCAGTGTGGTTTCCGTCAGGCAAGCG
This sequence comes from Terriglobales bacterium, assembly GCA_035308585.1. Taxonomy (GTDB): domain Bacteria; phylum Acidobacteriota; class Terriglobia; order Terriglobales; family Acidobacteriaceae; genus JAICWP01. The sequence goes on along the minus strand of DATGGJ010000083.1, from coordinate 4,715 downwards.
GATTTGGGGAGCGCTGGGCAAGAAGTTCAGACGCCCGCCGCTGATTCGAAGTCAGCCAAGGCGGAGCCCTTCGCTTTCGCTGATTGGAGCTGGCTGAACGGCAACCCTCGCATTAAGGACGTCCCGTTCGATACAAAATTCTTCACCCCTGAAATCCGGGTTGACGCGGACTATGTCTACGATTTTAACCATCCTCAGGACGACACCATCGGCGGCTCGAGCGAAGTATTCCGAACCAATGAGGTACAGGTCACCCAGATGGGTGTAGGCGGGGACTTCCATTGGCAGAATGTTCGCGGCCGACTGATGACCCAGTTGGGAATGTATTCGCAAACTACCCCGCGGAATGACGCGAGCCCGGCGCGTGGACAGTGGAATCTTGACAGCGCTTACCGCTATGTTTCGGAAGCCTACGGTGGATACCATTTCGATGCGCTGCACGGCATCAACGTGGACGCCGGAATCTTTATGTCCTACATAGGCCTGTTCAGTTATTACAACTTTGACAACTGGGCTTATCAGCCGTCCTATGTTTCCTCGAATACTCCCTGGTTTTTTAATGGGGTCAGAGTCCAGATTTTTCCTACCGAGCATCTGAAAATCGAGCCCTGGTTTATCAACGGCTGGCAGTCCTACGGTCGCTTCAATGGCCGTCCGGGCGTCGGAGGGCAGATTCTGTGGCGGCCGACGGGGTGGCTGTCGGTGGTCGGTAACCAGTATGCCCTAGGTGAGGACGCATTATTTACGCCCGGGCGGGTGCGCTATCACACGGATGACAGCATTCAGGTGAAGTATTACGACAACCCTTCCAGATGGCTGGATAAGGCCGCGTTTTCCCTCACTGGGGATGCGGGATGCGAACACGGCGGGGGGGTGAGTTGTGCCGGAGATTCCGCGCACATCGTCAACGGCCAGCGAGTGATTTGGCCGAAACAAAGCTTTTTGGGTTTCATGCTCTACAACCGTGCCTGGTTTCACAAGGATCTATTTGGCCTGACGCTGGGCGGGGGCAAGATCAATAATCCCGGCCGCTATCTGGTGCTCCTGCCTCCTATCAACGGGGCCACGGCTGCGTCGGGAACGCCCTACTTCACTGAGAATCCTGGCGATCCCTATAAAGCCTGGGACGCCTCGGCCACCTTTGACTACATGCCCAAGCAGTACATCACGTTCCGGTGGGAGTATGACCATCGCGCCGCCAGCGTGCCCTACTTCTCGGGAAAGGGCGGCATCACGCCGGTTGGCGGGAATAGCGGCCCGGCGGGTTCGCTGGTGCCCGGCTTCATGCCTGATCTGGTGGAGCGGGAGAACCGGCTCGACCTGGCAATACTAGTAATGTTCTAAATCAACAATGTGGCAAGAGCCTATTCAGGAGAGTTTATGGCCCCTATTAAAATTTTGAATATCCCAGGGAACGAAGAGTGTTCTATGGTCCGAGGAAGCATTTTAGCGTTTCCAGTGAGGACACCCTGTGATGAGAAGAGCATCGAGGGCTCTACTGCTGACAGTAATAAGTGGCGCCAGCTTGCTGCTGGCGCAAACACCGTCGGAGGCTAACAATTTGCGCGCGGCGCGGGAAAAGCTGAATTACTTTGTCGGCACCTGGACTTTGGAGATTCATACGAAAGGGGGGCCTTTAGGCGGCATGGTCTTCCTGGGAAACGAGCATAACGAGTTGCTGCCAGGAGGTTCCCTGTTAGTGTCACGCCAGGAGGGAGTCGATTCGCCAGTTTCCGGGGGACTTTCAATTCTCGCTTACAACGTGAACGACAAGACCTACACCTACCATGTGGTGAAGAGTACGGGAGAGGTGGAGGATTTGCGGGGAACACTCAAGGGTAATACCTGGACGTGGACCAACGACGAACTAGCAGCCGGCAAGGCACCCAAGATTCGGCTGACTATCCAGGAGTTTTCCGCAAAATCCTATGGTCTGAAGCTAGAGACCACCTCCGGCGAACAGGATTGGTCCGTGGTAATGGAAGGCGAGGCTCATAAGGCTCTGACCTATGCGCGTCCAGATGTCGCTTTCCGACGATAATCGGCGATTAACAATTTGAAGGCCGAAGTGTGATTTGCACGTGATTTATCAATCGCGCAGCAATCTGTTTCTGCAATTTATCCAGCCAACTGGCGCTCGGTATCGAAGTCTCCACTCCGGTTCGCCAAAACCCTTGTAAGGAAGGATCGGAATTTGCAATGAAAAGAATGCCGCGCAGAGCCGCGTTGTTACAGTCGTATCGGGGCATGTGGATGGTTGTTGTCTGGGTTACTATCGCGGCCCAAGTTGGGGCACAGGCGCAGAACACAGAGCAAGGGAAAGAGATGCCTACCGCAACCGGCCAGAACGCGGGCCTGGAAAAGCGGGTGCAAACCCTGGAGGCCGAGGTCCAAGAGTTAAAAGCAACCATCCGAGAGCTAGAGGCGCAGAGCCGGCCGGGAGCGCAACCTGCCCCGGCGACGCGGAACGGACCGACAAACTCGGTGGCCGTGGCGAGGGCAGCCTCAACTTCAGCCAGCACACCCGGACCGCAAGCGAATGCCGGCACTGCGGTGCTGACGCCTGCAGAGTCAAAGACGCTCGACTTCCTGCGCGACACCACCGTGAATCTCGGTTTGGACAGTTATTATGGCTACAACTTCAACCATCCAGTTGGACGCGTGAATCTGCTGCGCGCCTATGACGTGCTGGGCAATGAGTTCAGCTTGAACCAGGCCAGCGTCATTTTTGAGCGTCCGCCGGATTTGAGCGAAGGCCGCCGCTGGGGCGGACGCCTGGATCTGCAGTTCGGCCAGGCTACCGACACCTTGCAGGGCAATCCCTCGAACGAGCCCAGGCCCGACATCTACCGCAACATCTTTCAGGCTTACGGCACCTACGTGATTCCCCTCGGCAAAGGCGTGAACCTGGACTTCGGAAAATGGGGCAGTTCGCTGGGCATCGAAGGCAACTACACCAAGGACCAGATGAATTACTCGCGGGCATTCTGGTTCGACTTTTTGCCGTTTTACCACATGGGGTTGCGCGCGAATATTCCAGTAACGGACCAATTCAGCGTGAATTACTGGGTGGTGAACGGCACCAACCAGACAGAGGCCACCAACGGCTTCAAGGACCAGCTATTTGGATTCACGGCCAAACCGCGGAAGAGTATTTCCTGGACGATGAACTACTACCTGGGGCAGGAGCACCCGGATCGGAGCGTGGTTCCTCCCTACCTGCCCGTCCCGGTGCAGCCGGGGCTCAGCTTCCAGGCGATCCGCCCGGCTCCCGATGGGCGAACTCACATTTTCGACAGCTACGTCGCCTGGCAAGCCACGTCCAAGCTGAGCGCCGCGGTAGAAGGCGACTACGTTATTCAGCGGCTCTGGGCTAACGCCGCGCCTGGCAGGTCTTCGGCTCCGGCGCACGTGGATGGCGGCGCCGCCTACCTGCGTTACCAATTTATGCCCAAGCTGGCGCTGGCCACGCGGGCGGAGTATTTGTCTGACCGCGGCGGCCTCTTCAGCGGGGTCACGCAGGCGCTGAAAGAGAACACAATCACCTTCGATTACCAGCTGGCGAATGGGTTTCTCATGCGCTACGAGTGGAGACGTGATTATTCCAACCAGCCGTCGTTCTTGAGCGACGTCCAAGGCGCTTTGCGCAAAGAACAGAGTACGGCTACGGTAGGGCTGATCTGGTGGTGGGGTCAGAAGGAGGGCGCGTGGTAAAAGCAACTTAGTTGCTGACGACAAACGCGAGACGCCGCCACGGTGATATTCCGGCAGCCAACGTGGCAGTGGACCAGCCACCGAAATCGACGCTGCTTCTACCGAGTTCTCCGTGACCTCCCTTGCCGTGCCAGGGACGACCGGCAAACTGCAATCTTTTTCACCTTCCCACGACAACAGAGCGGATGCAAATGCTTGCACATCCGCACCCTCTTGAGCCGCCAGGTTTTGCGGTCAAGGGCATTATTGGCCATTGTTTACACCAGTTTCAGATGTGGAATCAGAAATGCACTAAATTTGTTGCAGAGTAATCTCCGCCTGGGAATGGCGGAGTTCGCTGGTTGAAGCGGGTCTAGGCCATGAAAAGTGAACGCGGTGCCACGATTGTGGAAGCGGCTCTGGTCCTTCCGATCTTCTTTCTTCTGGTTCTTGCGATTTTTGAATTCGGCCTGGTTTTCAGTGTCTATCACACCATGGTAGGCGCGGTACGGGAAGGGGCGAGGTATGCGGTTACTCCCAATCCCTTTGATACCACGCCGAACATGGCTTACTCGCTGCCCACAAGCGCCCAAGTAGCAGCGAAAGTCTGTGACAAGATTCAGGCCGGAATCTTCGGCGTAGGACAGATTTCGGCCTGCACTGGGGGCTCGCCGGCGACGCTGGCTACGGGAGCCTGTCCGGCCGCTTCGGGAACCCAGCCGGCCTTATCCACCGAGAACATATATATAGGTCAATGCACGGTCACCGTGCCCCTGCCCTACAACTGCAAAACGCAATCCGGCCTGTGTGGGGTCGAGACCTACCAGCAGGTGAAAGTTCATCGGACGGTGCAGTTGTTCTGGGGGTGGCAATTTCCGCTAACGGCCTCAGCAGTGATGCGCTCGGAGGCGAACTGATGAGACGCCATCGCTCGCGAGAAAGCGGGACGCAATTGGCTGAGTTCGCCGTTGCACTGCCCATCATCATCCTCTTGTCTCTGATAGCCGCCGAAGGCGCGAACC
>DATGGJ010000082.1:0-6334 GCA_035308585.1 Terriglobales bacterium | reverse complement strand
CTGTTCGATGCGGATTGTATTGCCTACGGTAAAGAGTATATTACATTTGTTGTAATAGTTAAATACACACAAGCCATTTATTTAGTGGTTGTTACTCTCTTCATGCTATTTTTTGCTTGAGAGTATGGCGCCGACTCGGGGCGCAGTTTGCCCGGTCTCCGACCACCACGGTCACCCCCAACCACCACCGCCACCGCGATCAGCATGAGGAACAGCACCAGCAGCACCACTGACAACCACATCGTCATCGGTGGCACCACCAGCAGCTAAGACAAAGTAGTCATGAGGGTTTATACGGAATGCACGCGGATTGGAAAAAACCGTGGCGAGCTCGCTCCCCCAGACGGGCGAGGGCGCCCGTCCCCACACGTTCTATGCCGGAGAGAAACGTCAGGCTAGGGCGTCAAACTACAAGCTACCAGCTGCCAACCTACTGGTTTACCGGAATCTTGATGATCTTCTTCTGGATGGCGTAGGTCACCAGCTGCGCCTTGTTGTGGATGTCGAGCTTGCGCATCAGGTTGAACTTGTGCGCCTCGACCGTCTTCACGCTTAGCCCCAGCAGCACGGCGATTTCCTTCACCGAGTTGCCTTCGGCCAGCAGCTTGAGAATTTCCCGCTCCCGCGGGGTCAGGGTGGAAATGCGGGGACGCATCTTGGAATCGCGCACGCGCGCGCGGAAATCTTCCACCAGCTTGCTCAGCACTTGCGAGCTCAGATATTTGCCCCCCTTGTACACGTCGCGCACCGCGCTCACCAGCTGCGGCGCGGGCGTGTCCTTCAGCACGTACCCGGCGGCGCCCACCTCCAGGCACTGCACCAGGTAGTCCTCGTCCTCGTACATGGTCAGGAACAGCAGCTTGGTTTCGGGGCGGTTCTTGCGAATCTGGCGCGCAGCCTCAAAAGAGGAGAGCCCGGGCATGCCGATATCCATCAGCACAATGTCGGGGCGCAGGTCGCGCGCCCTGTCCACGGCTTCGCCGGCGTCGGCGGCTTCGCCCACCACCTCGAAGTCCGACTCGCCTTCCAGCAGCCGCCGCACTCCCTGGCGGAACAACGTGTGGTCATCAACTAATAAACATCTGATCTTTGCCATTAGTTCACCTTGGCGATTCTCGTAATTGGATGCAGGCAGGGCGCGCTGGCCCGGTCGTTCATTAGCTGGCCAGATTGCCCGCAGCCATGGTGCGCCCCGAATAAGCGGCGTCGGCTGTTACCGGCAGCTGAACTACAGCGGCTGCATCCGGAACAGTTACTTCGATGCGGGTACCGCGTCCTTTGCTGGAACGCAGCCGCAGGGCGCCACCCAGGGCGGCAATCCGTTCCCGCATTCCGGCCAGGCCGAAACTGCGTCCCCGGGAAACGCCTTTCTGGGTGAAGCCGATGCCATCGTCTTCCACCAGCAGTTTGATCACGCCCTGCTCGCGCGCCACCTGGAGGGTTACACTCTTGGCCTGCGCGTGCTTAGCCACATTGTGCAGGGCTTCCTGCACCACGCGGTAAATTGCGGTTTCCGCTTCCGGCCCGAAGCGGCCCAGCTCGTCCGGCAAAATCACCCGCGTCTTGACTCCCGTGTTCTTGCTCAAGTCCTTGGCTTCCTTGCGGATAGCAGCCACCAGCCCGAGCTCCTGCAGGACCAGCGGCGAAAGCCGTGCGATCATGCGCCGCAAGCCTTCAATGGTGCGGTCCACCACCGCCAGCGCCTCCTGGATCTTCACTTGCGAACTGCGCGAACGCAGGCTGGCTTCCAGCATGCCCAGGTATAACCGGGTGACCATCAGGCCCTGACCGGTTTCGTCGTGCAATTCGCGGCTGATGTGCTTGCGTTCTTCCTCCTGCACCCGCAGCAGGTGGGCGGAAAGCTCGGCAATGCGCGATTCACGCTCGCGCAGGGCGTCGGTCATCTGCATGCGGTCAATGGCTAGCGCCGAGCGGTCAGCCATGGCCCGCATCAGCTCCCGTTCCGTCGGCATCCAGCGGTAAGGCACGGCAAAGCCGATTTCGAGCACCCCGATAATCTCTTCCGAGTTCTTCTTCAGCGGCACCGCCCAGACTGATTTGGCCTGCCGGCGCAGGATGGGGTTGCCCTCTTCCTGGGGTTCGCCGCCCTCCAACACCAGCAAATCGGCTTCGCCCCCGGCGGCAATCCTTCCGGAAAAACCTTCGCCCGGCCTTACGCTGTAGTCCTCTTCCAGTTCGCCGCCAAAACCCACGGCCGCAGCCACGCGCAACCCATCGCCCTCCGGTTCGCGCAGCAGGATGGTGCCCAACTGTGCGCCGAACGTGCTGGCTGTTATTTCCAGCACCTTGCGCAGCAGTCCGGTCAGATCGGGCGCGGTAAGCTCGGCGTCCAGGACCGAGAGCAGGGCCGAGGACGCGCCTTTCTGGGTTTCGAAGTAAGCCAGCGAAACGGCCACGAAGGCCGCCGACGAGAACATTTCCAGGGCGGCCACAACCTCGCTCCGCCGCTCCTTAAAGACTTTGGCTACATAGGGCTCGCAGAAAAGTTCGTAAAGTTCCAGGGAGCGCGCCACGGCTCCGGCATCCACCTGCAGCTTGGCCAGGCGGGTGCCGAAGTAATTAAGGTTCTCGGCGAAGGTCTGGAACTCGCACTGGCAGAAGATGGCGAACCCGGTACCGAGGTTAAGGCGTTCCAGGGCGGTCATAGCCCGGCCGTCGAACTGGAACTCCTCAAACATCCTTGCCCGCCAGGCGGCCGTAATCTCAGGAAAACAGGGCTTCAAGGCCCTAACTGCTTCCTGAATCAAAGCGCGCGAGCTTTCCTTCAACACCAGGCAGGCGGACAAGTATTCTCCTTAAGGGACGGCCAGAGGGCGTGCGTTCGAACGGACCGAGTGGCGGCTGACCAGCTAGTTACTGTAAGTACCGAGCTTGTAAGCTATTTTATAGCTTTTCTGGATGGGAATCTAGCCCGTCTGGGGAGGATATTTGTTTAAAAGTTACTGAGCGATTCAACCTACTTTCCTTCCGTTTTCTCACTTCCGCGAGGTGGACCGGGCTAAGCGGTGGAACTAAGTAAAAACGTTAAGGTTGCGCGCATCAGATACAATCCTGATTTCATGCTTCGCTATTTTACCGCGGGAGAGTCTCACGGGGAGGCCCTGGTGGCCCTGCTTACCGGCCTGCCCGCGGGGCTGGAAGTGGACCAGGCGTTCCTCGACCGCGAACTGTGGCGCCGCCAGCAGGGTTACGGCCGCGGCGGGCGCATGAAAATTGAGCGCGACCAGGCGCATATCCTTTCCGGCGTGCGGCACGGGACCACGATTGGCTCGCCCATTGCCATCCTGTTGGAAAATAAAGATTGGAAGAACTGGCAGGAATCGCTGCCGGTAAGCGCAGGCGATCCCGCCCGGCACAAGGCGGTCAAGTCGCCGCGTCCCGGCCATGCTGATTTGGCGGGAGCTCTGAAATACAACTTCCGCGAGGCGCGTTATGTGCTGGAGCGGGCTTCGGCGCGGGAATCGGCCGCCCGCGTGGCGGTGGGCGCGGTGGCCAAGCTTTTTCTGCGCCAACTCGGCATCGAGGTGCTCAGCCACGTCCTGGCGGTAGGCGCCGCTCCGCTGTCCAACGCCGAAGTCCCCTGGGAGAAGGTTCGAGCTCTGGCCGAAAAAGATGAGGTGCTGCTCAACTGCGCTGACCCGGAAGCCGAACAGCGCATGAAGGCCGAGGTGGACCAGGCGCTGCGCACCGGCGACTCCGTGGGCGGGGTCTTCGAGGTGGTGGCCCACCATGTTCCGCCCGGCCTGGGCACTTATGCCAACTGGGACGAGCGCCTGGATGGACTGCTGGCGGGCGCGGTCATGTCGCTGCAGGCGGTGAAAGCGGTGGAGATCGGGGTAGGAGTTTCAGCCGCCGCTTCCCCGGGGTCGCAGGTGCATGATGAAATAGGCTATTCCCGTCCAGCGGGCGATGGCGCGCCGAACTTTACCGGTTTTGTGCGCAAGCATAACCATGCCGGCGGCGTGGAAGGCGGCATTTCCAATGGCGAGGACATTCTGGTGCGGGGCTACCTGAAGCCGATATCCACCCTGCGCCGGCCGCTGGAGTCGGTGGACTTTGCCACCCGCGAACCGGTGAAGGCGGCTTACGAGCGCTCCGACGTGTGCGTGGTGCCGGCTGCCGGGGTGGCGGCGGAAGCTATGGTGGCGCTCACCCTGGCACGCTGCGCGCTGGAAAAATTCGGCGGCGATTCCATCACCGAAACCGTCAGGAACTTTCAAGGCTACTGCCAACAACTGCAGAACTACTGATGATCTATCCCATTGTGAAATATGGCGACCCGGTGCTGGAGAAGCCTGCCGCGCCGGTAGAGGTTTTTGACGGCGAACTGCGCAAATTGCTGGACGACATGTTCGAATCCATGTATGCGGCGCACGGCGTGGGTCTGGCGGCGCCCCAGATCGGCATCTCCAAGCGCATCGCGGTGATTGACGTCACCTTCAAGGAAGACCCCGACGCCAAGCTGGTGCTGGTGAACCCGCAAATCATCCACACCGAAGGCAAGCAGAAAGGCAGCGAGGGCTGCCTGAGCATCCCCGATTTCCGCGAGCCTGTGACCCGGCCCCTGCGGGTCACCGTGAAGGCCCAGGACGCCACCGGCAAGTGGTTCGAGAAGACGGGCGAAGAAATGCTGGCCCGCGCCTTCATGCATGAAACCGACCACCTCAACGGGCGCCTGTACATCCACCACATCAGCGCCCTGAAGCGCGACCTGATGAAGCGCAAAATCCGCAAGCTGGTGAAGGCGGGAGAGTGGGGAGATTGAGGAATGTGTAATCGGGTAATTGAGTAATTGTGTAATTTCAGGGGCTGCGGATTGGTAATTTAGTAATTTCTAATTTGTAATTTCAGGGCCGCGGGGGTGCTGATCGCCGGCGGTTTTTAATTACAAATTGCAAAATTACAAATCCCACCTCCGAGGGGCCAATTACACAATTACCCAATTACACAATGAATTTGGTCTTCAGTGGCACGCCCCGGTTTGCTGTTCCCACGCTGGAAAAGCTGGTGAGCAGCGGGTTCGAGGTGCGCCTGGTGGTCACCCAGCCCGATAAGCCGCGTGGGCGCGGCCTGGAACTGGCGCCTTCGCCGGTCAAGAGCCGCGCCTTGGAACTGGGCCTGCCCGTGGTTCAGCCCGACAAAATCAAGAGCAACGAGGAATTCCGGGCGCAGCTTGCCGCTATCAAGCCCCAGGCCGTCGTGGTGGTGGGCTACGGCCGCATCATCCCGCAATGGATGATTGATTTGCCGCCGCTGGGCAACATCAATCTGCATGCGTCGCTCCTGCCCAAGTACCGCGGAGCCGCACCCATTCAGTGGGCGATTGCCATGGGCGAAACGGTGACCGGCGTGACCACGATGCGCATTGATGCCGGCCTGGACACCGGAGACATCCTGCTGCAGAAGGAAATTCCCATCGCGCCCGACGACACGGCGGAGACTCTGGCGCCGCGTATGGCCGCGATGGGAGCCGAGCTGATGGTTGAAACCTTGCGCGGGCTGAGCGCAGGCACCATTCAACCTCGCCCGCAGGACCACAGCCGGGCGACGCTGGCGCCCATCCTGAAGCGTGAAGACGGGCTGATTGATTTTCAGCGCACCGCGGCGGAGACCAACAATCGCCGGCGCGGGCTCCAGCCCTGGCCGGGCGCCTTCACCAGCTTTCGCGGCAGGCAGCTGCAGGTGTGGCAAGCCAGGCCGGCGGCGGCAAAGCTGACACCGGGCGAAATCAAAGTAGAAGACGAGCGCCTGCTGGTGGGCTGCGGCCAAAACACCGCGCTGGAGCTGCTGGAAGTGCAGCCTGAAGGCAAAAAGCGCATGACCGCTCGCGACTTCGTGCACGGCTATCGCCCCAAGCCGGGGGAAAAATTGGGTAATTGAGAAATTGTTAATCGGGTAATTGGGTAATTTCTAATTGTAATTTGCAACGGTCCGATCGTGTTCGGCGGCGCGACTTTCTCAATTACAAATTACTGAATTACAAATTAATAACTTCGCTACCCAACACCCAGTTACACGATTACATAATTACTCAATTCACCATGCTCTCTCCTTCCCGCTCCGCCGCTTTCGACATTCTCCTGCGAGTGGAGCGGCATGGCGCTTACACCTCTGAGTTGCTGCATGCCCAGCGCTACCAGAAGCTTTCTGCCGCCGACCATGCCCTCTGCACCGAGCTGGTGATGGGCGTGCTGCGCTGGCGCTCGGCGCTGGATGCGGCGATAGAGGAGATCGCCTCCCAGTCCCTGGCAAAGCTTGATCTCGAGGTGCTGGTCGCGCTGCGGCTGGCGGCATATCAGCTGGGCTGGCTGGA
>DATGGJ010000081.1:0-4599 GCA_035308585.1 Terriglobales bacterium | reverse complement strand
CGGGAACCGTGGGTGCAGACGACCTGAAGAAGAGCGAAGAAATCGAGAAGCTGGCAAAAAAGCTGCACAAAGCGTTCCAAAGCGAAACCAAGTGATAGCTACGAGCAAGAGACCTCTGGGTGCTTTGGTGGGGACGGCCCTAATCGGTTGCACACTGTTACTCCCAACGGCGCTTTTGGCCAGGGACAGGAACGATTCTGCAGCCGCAAAGCAGCGAGCCAGCGCCCTTAATTTCGTCCGAATGGTAGATGCGGCGGAGCGGAATTTTCTGCACGCGCATGGACGTTACGCGACAATTACGGAACTAGTGAAGTCGGAGCAGCTGCCGAGCACCCAGGGGTCGCAACCCGGCTTGCTGCAAGGCGCAAACCTGCAATCCGATTCCGAACCCATTACGGGATTTCACTTTCGATTCATCATCGCATCCGATGGCTCGGCATATGAACTGTCGCTCACCGAGAACAGCGTGCCCTGCGGTTTGACTCTGTTCAGCAACGAAAGCGGGGCCCTGTACCAGGGAAAGACGCTGGAATGCGCGGCGGGAATGGCAAGCGCCTCGCCGGCAACATGGGCTCCTCCGGACGTAGACGAGACCGTACCCTCCGTCCGCAGCGACATGCCCTGCCCCTTGCCCAAGGTGCTTCAGGAGGTTAGTCGCCGGGTAGAGGAACTGGCTGACAATTTACAGCGCTTCAGCGCGCGCGAGCAGATTGAGCACATGGAGGTGGCCAGGAAGGGACACCTTCGCATTTTCACGAAACGCACTTTCAACTACGTGGCGCAGATCAACCAGGAAGCTGGAGCCCCCAGCGTGGAGGAATACCGCGATGGACCAAGCCCGGAAGTAAGCCCGGACACTGAGGTATATGACACCGGAACCGCGGCCTTTGCCTTAATCTTTCATCCCCGCTACATAGACGACTATGCCATTACCTGTGAAGGCTTGGCCGAGTCCGGAGCGGCACCCGCCTGGCAACTCCATTTTGCACAGCGGACTGACCGGCCAAACCACTTCCACGTGCTGCGGCAGGATAACAAGTATTACCATCTGGGCTTGAAGGGGCGGGCGTGGATTGCGGCCGATACCTACGAGGTGCTGCGCCTGGAAACCGATCTGCTCGAACCGGTGAAAACGGTTCGCCTCGAACGAGAGCACACGGCAATCGAATATGGGCCGGTGGACTTCCGCAAGGGAAGCGTACGCCTCTGGCTACCGCAGCTGGCTGATTTGTACATTGAGTATCATGGACACCGCTACCAGCGCAGGCACAAGTTTAGCGATTTCCAGTTGTTCTTGGTGGAGTCTGCCCAGGTGGTGAAATCCCCCAAACCCCCAGACCCCAGCTCGCCAAAGAACTGAGCACAGCGTCCAGCTTTGGATGTCGCACCAGGGCGTCTCGCCCTCCGCAACTTTGTGGAGCTGCATCTTCCGCCCCATGGGCTACGACGATGCAGCCCTCTGCGGCTCCTTCTCCTCTTCCTGCCGCTCCGGCCGCAGCAGAGGGAAAAGAATCACGTCGCGGATGGAAGGCGAACCGGTCAGCAGCATGGCCACCCGGTCGATGCCTACGCCGCATCCTCCGGTGGGCGGAAGGCCGAACGACAGCGCCCGAATGTAGTCCTCATCCATCTGGTGCGCCTCTTCGTCGCCGCGCTCCCGCTCCGCCAGTTGCAGTTCGAAGCGCCGCCGCTGCTCTTCCGGGTCATTCAGCTCGCTGAAGCCGTTGGCAATCTCCATACCGCCGGCGTAAATCTCAAAGCGCTCCACCCACTCCGGCTCGTCGGGCTTGTTCTTCGACAAAGGCGAGACCGCCACCGGAAACTCATAGATGCTGGTGGGCTGCACCAGTTGCTCCTCCGCCACCGCTTCGAACAGGCCGGCAATGGTTCGGCCCACCGGCGCGCTGGGATCGTAGGCCATGTGCTGGTGCACCGCATGGAAGCGCCGCACCAGCGCCGCCACCCGCTCGCCGGAGGCGAAATCGCTCATCTGCGGTTTGGCGCCGGCGGCCTCCGGCCAGAATTTGATAATCGCCTCCCGCATGGTCAGTCGTTGCCAGCGGCTGCGGTCGAAATCTATCTCCTGCCCGCACCAGGCGACCCTGGTTCCCCCGGTCACATCGCGCGCCGCCTGCTCCAGCAGTTGCTCGGTCACTTCCAGAATGCCGCGAAAATCGGTGTAGGCCTGGTAGAACTCCAGCATGGTGAATTCAGGATTGTGCTGGGTGGAGATGCCCTCGTTGCGGAAGTTGCGGTTGATCTCGAACACCCGGTCCAGGCCGCCCACCGTCAGCCGCTTCAGGTACAGCTCCGGCGCGATGCGCAGGTACAGGTCCATGTCCAGGGTGTTGTGGTGGGTGACAAACGGCCGCGCCACCGCGCCCCCGGCGATGGGCTGCATCATCGGCGTTTCCACTTCGATGTAGCCCCGCTCCCCCAGAAAGCGCCGCAACGACTGCACCAGCCGGGCGCGCTTCACGAACACTTCCCGCACCTCCGGGTTCATGATCAGGTCGAGATAGCGCTGCCGGTAGCGCAGTTCCACGTCGGTCAGCCCGTGCCATTTCTCCGGCAGGGGCAGCAGGTCCTTCACCAGGAAGGTGAGTGTTTCCACGTGCACCGTCAGCTCGCCGGTGCGGGTGCGGAACAGGTACCCGCTCACGCCTATGTAGTCGCCCAGGTCGAGCAGCTTGTAAAGTTCGAAGCCCTGCTCGCCCACCGCATCCTTCTTGACGTAAATCTGCAGCCGCTGCCCGTTCTGCTGCACATGCGCGAAGCCCGCCTTGCCCATCAGGCGGATGGCCATGATGCGTCCCGCCACCCGCACGTTCACCCGGGCGCCTTCCAGTTCCTCTGCCGTCTTGCCGCCATACTCGCCCACAATCTGCGGAATGCTGTGGGTGAAGTCGAAGCGGGTGGGGTACGCCGGCTGTCCCAGCGCCTCAATCTGTTTCAGCTTCTGCCGGCGCAGCTCGTAGATTTTGTCGTCAAGGGCCACGTGCGGATTATAAATGGAGCGTCGTTCGTAGCTGATAACGGATAGTTGGCAGCTGGTCCCAGCGCGGTGCTTCGGCATGACTTGTGTTGGGCACAGGCACTCTCGCCTGAATAAACTGTGTGGGCACAGGCACTCTCGCCTGAATAAACTGTCTGGGCACAGGCCCCCTCGCCTGTGCGGGCGAGCCTCAGCTCGCCTGCTTCCAACTACCACCTACTACCTACCAACTACCAACCACCACCTACCACCTACCACCTGTGCTCCCCGTCACACTCCAGCGTGCTCTTCTTCCGTTGAAGGCGAACCCGGCTCAGGGTATAGTGACCAGTTCAATAGCCAGCCATAGCAGCCGGAGTGCAGCTCTATGCCGCAAAATTACGTGCCCATCTTTCTCTTTATGGGAGTGGCCTTCGCCATTCCCGCGGTCACGCTGGTTCTATTCAAGCTGGTGCGCCCGGAGAACCCCCACAAAACCAAGCTCATGCCCTACGAGTGCGGCATCACCCCGGTGGACGACGCCCGCGGCCGCTACACCGTGCGTTTCTACATTGTGGCTATTCTCTTTGTCGTCTTCGACGTGGAAACCATCTTCCTGCTGCCCTGGGCCGTGCGCTACCGCTGGCTGGGCAAGTTCGGGCTGCTGGAGATGGGTATCTTCCTCGGTATCCTGATCGTGGGTTACATCTGGATCTGGAAAAAAGGCGCGCTGGAATGGGTTTAGGGACAGCTGAACAACGGGCGAAGGCGATCCAGGCCCGAATCAGGTGCCGGGCCTCGGGGTGGAACCATTCGCGAGCCTCTTTCGTTGACACTGCTGTCTGCCCGCTGTTAAAAATTATGCGACTTTCCAAGCAGCCTTTGCGGTTCGGCCCCAGGGAAATGGCGTAACAATGCCTGACGAGACCAAGGGCAACATCCCCCCCGTATCGCCGGATAAAGACCAGCAGCCGGTTGCGCAGCCGTCGGCCACTGCTCCCAGTTCCGCTTCACCGGGCGCCCCGGCGCCTGCCGCCAAGCCGCCGGTCACGGTGCCGCCCAAGCCTGCCGCCCCTCTACCTCCGCCCAAGCCTGCCGGGCCTACGCCCGTGCCTTGGGAATCGGAAATGGTAAGCCGCCTGAAGCAGCGCTTCGGCTCCGGCATCCGCGACGCCAGCACCTACCTGGGCCAGAGCTACATGGTGGTGGACCGCTCCGTCGTCTATGACGTCCTCCAGGAACTGCACGACGAAGAGGAGTTCAATTACCTGGTGGACTGCACCGCCACCCATTACCCGCAGCGGCCGCAGCCCTTCGAAGTCATCTGGATCCTTTATTCCTTCGCCCGCAACCAGCGCATCCGGGTCAAAACCTTGCTGGCCGAAGCCGAAGCCGCTCCCAGCGCCGTTCCCCTGTGGAGCACCGCCAACTGGCTGGAGCGCGAGGTCTTTGACATGTTCGGCATTCGTTTCGACGGCCACCCCGACCTGCGCCGCATCCTCCTGCCCGAGGACTGGAAGGGTTTCCCTCTGCGCAAGGACCACAGCATCATCCAGCAGGACCAGGAGTGGGTGCAGATCAACCTGGGAATTGAGAGCGGCCAGTGAGCGACCCCACCAAAACGG
>DATGGJ010000080.1:0-1769 GCA_035308585.1 Terriglobales bacterium | reverse complement strand
CCCAAACCCGCATTGAACTGGCGCCGGGCGCGCGCGTGCTCTTTTACAGCGACGGAATCAGCGAAGCGGAAAATGTGAGCGGCGAGGATTACGGCAGCCGGCTATTGCAGGTGCTAAATTCAGGATCGGAGCTTTGCGCGGAACGAGTTTTGGACGATGTCCGAGCCTTCGCTGCCGGCCGCGGACTGCAGGACGATGCCACCGTGATTCTGGTGAAAGCAGAGTGAGAGAGATTTGTGATTTGGCAATTTGGGGTCGCCGTAGAACCTAGTTTGAACGCGCGTGCGGCGCAAAATTAGCAATTCGAAATTACCCAACTACAAATCGCCCATCATCCCGCCAGCCGATCCTCTTTGGCGTTCGCTTGGTTCACCCGCTCCCAGTTGCCCTCCCGGGTACGCCAGAAAAGCGCCACTGGATCCGCGCCGCCATATTGCTCTTCCCCGCAGACGCAGGTCACATAGCCGCGCACTGGCGGTGCGGGGGTGGTATCCGTCAGCAACAACAGCTCCCGCCCGCAATGTTTGCAAGGCCAGGGCCCAACCGGAACAACATTTCTGGCTAATTCCGCCATGCTCGTCCCCTTATCGAAAGCGGGCGCGGTGCTCCTTGAGGATGCATCGATCCATGATCACGAAGAGGCCGGCTTGCCGGGCTTTGGCCGCCGCCGCCTCGTGAATTACGCCCTCTTGCATCCAGATGGCGGGGACTTTCAGTTGGATGGCTTGCTCCACGATTTCCGGAACAAATTCCGAGCGGCGAAACACATTCACAATGTCTATTGGACCCGCCACCTCCCGCAGCGAGGCGCAGGGCTCTTCGCCCAGTACGGCATCGCGCAGATTGGGGTTGACGGGAATAATGCTGTATCCCTGGCCCTGCATGTAGGCGGAAACGCCGTAACTGGGGCGCAGCGGGCTGTTAGAAAGGCCGACCACAGCGATGGTTTTCGCTTTTTTCAGCAACTCGGTAATGGGGTCCGGGGCGGAAGCGGACATGGACGGTCCTCAGAAGGGATTGTATAGCAGGGCAGCCGCCTCATTCGTCAGGCGACACAGCTTTGGTCCCGCCGATGTCCTCTCCGGGCGAGAACTGCCTGGGGCGGTTGCGGTCAGGCGGAAAACGCAGGAGTCCTTCCACTCGCTCCCTCTCGTCCGCTCGGCAGCGCTCGGTCCGGATGACAGGAAGGTACGAAAAATTCTCTTCAAAGATGACTATTTCTTGCGCGAGTCGGATTTCTGCACGAACAGCCGAAGCGCCGCTTTGCGCACCGTTTCCGGAACTTCCTTGTTGATGGAAAGTCCCTTGAGGTCGCTGAGCAGCAGGTTGTTGATCAGGCCCAGAGCCAGGTCAATGGGCACTTTGGGATTGAAGGCCAGGTTGCGCTGGATGCGGTAGTTCTTGGCGAATTTGCGCTTGCTGGAAAGGCCGCGAAACACCACCTCCTGCACATTTTTCATGCTGGCGAACATTTCCGCTTCCGTATCGGTGAGCTTGGGTGACTCCAGCACCGCCTGCGGCACCACTCGTGCTCCGTCGCGGATAAGCAGGAAGCGTTCGTCCTTGTTGCCTTTCATAGCCAACTGCACCCGCTCGCCCACTGTCAGGGCGGCAATCTTCTGCAAGACGCTCTTGGCCTTCTTGGGCCCCTCCTGGACGGGAACAGCGGTGGCTGCCACGGGACCAGGCGAAGGAACCGCAACTGAAACTGGGGTCTGCACTTCAGGGGGAACCTCGGTTTCCTCAACCCCGCCGATCACGTGGAAGGG
>DATGGJ010000079.1:0-16030 GCA_035308585.1 Terriglobales bacterium | reverse complement strand
AGTATCCTTTATGTGACTTTAGTTTTTGCAGGTGTCAAGCTCAGGCCGTTTCATTCCGCTCACACCCGGACTTGACGTACAACGTCCCAACCGGAGTGTAGTCACGCATTGGGCAGAGACCTAATTTTTTGTGCAAGAGCCAGGGCGCGTAAAGCTAAAGCTTCTGTCCGGTGTTGGGCGCTACCGCGATGTAGCCTTCGAGCGGGCCGAATTTTCTCTTTTCCGCATAAATTCTCCAGCGTTGCCACACAATGCGCAGGCTGGCCATGACCGGGATGGACAGGAACACGCCGATGACCCCGGCCATTTCGCCGCCCGCCAGCACGCCGAAAATTGCCGCCAGGGGATGCAACTGAACGCTCTCCCCCATGATTCGCGGCAGGGTGACGTAGTCCTGAATCAGCCGCCAGACGCCCAAAAACAAAGCCAGCAACAAGAGATGCTGGTAGCTCATGAGCAGGGCTACCCCCAGCATGATCACAGCCGCCAGGAAGGGACCTACCACGGGGATAAATTCCAGGATGCCGCCGGCGGTGCCCAGCACCAGCGCATAGGGCACACGCATCAGCCCCAAAAAAACGACATAGACGAGCAGCGCCAGCCCGGCCAGGGTGAGCTGGGCGCGGATGAAATGCGCCAGCATGTCATTCAGGTCGTTGATTACGCCTTCCACGAACTCGCGCTGGGGGCGGCTGCCGATCATCATCAGCCCCACGTCCGTAAAAGTGCGGCCGTCGCGCAGGAAGAACACCGCCAGAATGGGAATCAGGATCAGCCACCAGACGTTCTGCGCCACAGTGGCCAGACGCAATCCGGCGTGGCTGGCCAGTTGCGCCAGTTCTCCGCTATGCGCCGCCAGGAAATCCTTGGCCTGCTGCTGGGTGTGGAAGCTCCATCCGTGCTGGCTTCCGATCTGCACCGCGATTTGTCCGGACGTGATGTTTGTCAGCAGCGCGGGCAGATTCTCGGTCAAGCGCTGCGCCTCGCGTCCTATGCGCGGACCTATAAAGGAGAAGAAAAGGGTGAGCAGGATGACGAGGCCCAGGTAAATGACCGCAATGGCCCGGGTGCGGGTGTGCACAAAGCGCGCCATGTGCGAGACCAGCGGTTCCACCAGGTAGGCAAAAAAAATCGCGAACAGAAAAAGAATCAGGGTGTGGCGAGTCAGGTAGATCAGGGCCAGCCCAGCCAGAAAGAGAAGGGCAGTGAAGAGAACCCGCGCCGTACGTGTGTCGGTCAAGGCCACTGCTTTACCTCGGAGGGCGGCTTCAGTCGCGCACTACTTCTGTATCCTGGCCCGCTATCACCATGCGCACCAGCTTATAGCTATTATCCAGCCACAGAGCCCAGTCGCCGCTGTCGGTTTTCAAGTTCAGACGGATCAGGTTGCGTTCCACGCCGCGGATGGGAATCTTTTCCCACCCCCCTGATTCCATGGTTACCGTGGAGGTGGTGAGCCCCTGCGGAACCAGCACGCCAAACTTCTCCGGCGCCAGCTTGCATTCCATTTCCTTGACTCCCTGTTTGCACCCTCCGGCCATGTAACGCCAGGCCAGCAGTTCACGCTGGGCAAAGAAGTTATTGTCCAGGATCACGGTGGTAGGCGGCACCAGGAACGGTTGCTGGATGGGCTTTGCATCCGGGGCGCTTACCATGCGCTCCATGAGGAACGGCTCATTCGGAGTTACCAGCGCCTCCGCCTTCTCTGGAGCCAACTGATGCCACTCATAGCGCTTCAGCGCGCCGGCACTGGTGAGTTCCATTTCCGAGGTCTGGGCTGGTTCCTTGGAACCATCATCGATTTTGAGCTGAAAGCTGGCTGTGCTGCCGCCCGGCTGCTGCTCAATCCTGAAGCTCTCGGTGGCTACCCGCTTGCCCCCGCGGAAGATGCCGAAGGAGCCGGAGTCCACCAGCTTGCGGCCGCTCTCGCCGTGGAGAGCACCCATCATAGCCCCGAGCCACAAAATCACCATCCCGGTCTTGAACTTCACTGCCCTTCTCCTTGGCCGATTCCGCGCAGCAGCTCCATGATTTCCCTCGCCACTTCCTCCACCTGCCTGCCACCGGTCTGAACACAATAATCCGCTTTCATATAACCTGAGTGCCGGGCGGCATACAATTGCCGGAAGTGGTTCTCAGAGACGGCCAGCGGGCGTGTGGCTTCGGCACTTTGCGCTCTACGCCAGAGTTCCTCTACCGGGGCATCCAGAAACACAGTGTAGCCGCAATTCTGCAGGCAATCGAAGTTGCCGGTCTGCACGAAAGTTCCTCCCCCCAAAGAGACCACCGCCCCCTGGCTGCTGCTTCCCAGTTCCCCTATCAACCGCAGTAATTCCTCCCTTTCCAGGCGCCGAAATTCACTTTCTCCGTTCTGGCGAAAAATGTCGGCGATAGTACGCTCTTGCCGGGTTTCAATTCGGCCGTCCAGGTCAACAAATGGCCACCCCATGCGGGCCGCCAGCCTCTCCCCCACGCTGGTTTTGCCGGCACCCATAAAGCCAACCAGAAATACGGCTTGCGGCCTGCTCCCAGGCTTGCCGGAAGATTGCCTGCGCCCTCGCGCTACCGCTTCAGTTTTTTTGGCTGCCGGTCTCAGGCGGGCCCCCAAGCACTGTCAGATTCTGGCCAAAAAGCGCAACACTGGCCAGCGAACCGGAATAGCTCCGCTTGCCAAATGTGCAAAATTCCTTTGTTTACCGTTTCTTAACGTGGATTTTACCACTGAAGGAACGCAGCCGAACTGAGGAGGAGCCGGCATTGGCGGTTCCGGCAAACGACTTTCCCTGGGTATTAGGCACAGAGCTGTGCACCGCCGGGTGCAAGGGGAAATCGTTGGTCACTGCGCCTTGGGCGGACGTGGCGGTTATATCCACGGAGGCGCTGGCCGGCAAGCTGACGTCAATGTCGCCGGAATGGTTGGCGAGGACGTACTCGCCGCCATCGCCGAAGTCGCCGCGGTAAGTGATCTTGCCATCGGTGGTGTTGACTGAAACCAGCCGTCCGTCGGTATCATCCATGGTCACCGGTCCGCTGACCGAAACCACTTCCACGTCGCCCTGATCCAGGTTTGCCAGGTGAATGGGACCGCTGAGGGTATGCACGTGGATATGGCCGCCATGCACCTGCCGCACCACAACCGCGGCGGCGTCGCCTTCCAGCACCATGTCGGAATTAATGCCTTCCACGGAAATGGTTCCGCTTGTGGAACGCACGTTGAGGGAAGCGTCGGCGGGAATTCGGAGCTCGTAATCCACCCGCCCCTCGTCCGGGCTGGCGTTCTGCAGGAAATGGGTGCGCAGCTCCAACCGGCCGCCCCGCTGGGAAGCATCCACTTCCATTTTCCCGGAGTGCAACAGCGCGACCACCATGACCTGGTCGTCGCTGGAGGGTGTGACCGTCACGCCGCCAAATTGGTTCACTAGGGATATGCTGGCGTGCGGCCCCAGTTGGTAGTGGAATTCCTTTCTGTTTTCGGCGGCAGCCGCCAGGGTAGCGCAGCCGGCCAGCACGATTAGCACCCAGTGAGCACCGCGCGGCATACCCTTCATCATCTCATTTGCGCCCGCATGACGGGCGCGCTGCCTCCCTCCACCTTGTTGGCCACCGTCCCCCTCAGGCTCCGCCTCAGGGCAACGAGTGCCGCATGGCCATGTTATACAACATGGCCTTTTGTTGATAGGCCTCCAGTAAGGCTTGCCGGCTTTCCTCGTCGTCGGGATTGCTGACTACCAGTTTGCGCGCGTCCGCGATGTAGGCGTTCACGTGCTGCAGACTTTGCTGGTAGGCCGGACTAAGGGCGGGCGCGTGGACCGCCACCTCGGAAAGAACCTGCTGGTCCTGGCTTTCCCCCATGCTGGCGAATTGCAGCGGTACCGCAGGCGTGTCCACCACTACCCCGGCTGTGGCCTGCTGCTGGGGGATTCTGCTTTGATAATAAAAAAGGCCCAGGGCCACAACCGCCGCCACCGCCACCGGAATCAGCCAGCTTGCCGGTCCCCAGCGGGTGAGCGGTATGCTTCCTAGAAGACCCCCCCTGGCGCTGTCTTTGACCAGGCCTTCGCGCTGCAGGGAGGACTTGATGCCATCCCAGACCTTCGTCGGCGGCTCGATCATGGGCACCAGCAACTTGGCCTGTTCCGCAATGTATTTGAGATCCGACACCAGGTCAGCGCAGACCGCGCATTGACGAAGATGCTCCTGTTGCTCGGCATTGCCGCCGTTATCAATGATGTAAGGCAGAACTGCCTGAAATTCTGCGCAGGTCATATGCTCCTTCTTCCCCGTTTCACCCTTCGCCTCAGCTCCTGCTGGCCCGCTCGATGCGGCTGGCCTTGAGGAGATCGCGCAATTTCATGCGCGCTTTATGCAGCTGTGACTTGCTGTTGCCGATGGAACAGCCCATGATTTCGGCAATCTCGTTGTGCTCATACCCTTCGATGTCGTGCAGCACGAAAATGATACGGTACCCTGGAGGCAGGCTTTCAATGGCCCGCTCCAGGTTCACCCGGTCAATGGAGCCCGCCAGCATGTTGTCGCGGGCGCCGATGTCCTTTTTCGGCCCTTCTTCCTGGGGCTCCAGGCTTTCTTCCAGCGAAACTTCCGGCAGGCCCTTCTTGCGCAGGTGCATCAGCACCACGTTCACCGCCAGACGGTGCAGCCAGGTGGAAAAGGCCGATTCCCCGCGGAACGTCCCGATCTTGCGGTAAAGCTGCAGGAACGCCTCCTGCGTCAGGTCCTCGGCCTCCGCGGTGTTGCCGGTCATGCGCAGGCACAGGGAATAAACACGGCGCTTGTGCATGGCGTAGAGGGCCTCGAACGACTCCGCGTCCCCCTGTTTGGCGCGGTCAATGGCATCGGCTTCAGTGAGGCCGGGTACCAGCGTTTTTTTCGCTTGTGTCAATTCGCCTTTTTCAGGCCGCACTCATTGTGATGCGGCTAAGTAGCTGTTCGTTGTACGGCTTGCACGCAATACGCCAAACTCAGGTACATCTCCACAGGTACCTGGAACGAACTGCTCGGGGCCTTAAATGTGCCCGCTTCGGCCGGCCTGGGCCCGCTTGCAAGGCTTCCTCCGGCATTCTCGAGCGCGCTCCCTCCTCCCGGAACCCCAGGCTTTCCAGGAAGTTTTCAGAAACGTCGAAAATACCAGTTTTCCACGCAGACGTAACCGCGACACCCCACAAATGGCATTGGGGAACTCTGGTTAAGTACGCGGCCTTCCACTTTTATACACCGATGAAAACCGCCGCACTCGACCCCTTCAATCGCCTGGGGGCAGATTTTTGGATTCCCCTTGACATTCTACAAGAGGGAGCGCATCTTCCTTGTCGAATGCCTAGAGGTGTTCGCGGCCGCCTGAGGAACCGCACTTTTCGCTTGGTTGCGCTCCGTGTTCTATCGGGGGGCAGATGAACCGGGATTTCGCCGTTAGGAGCTGTGCTTCCGCCTGGCGGCAATTTGCACCGTCGCGCTGGGCATCGAAAGGAACAATGGGTCAACCCGTGGATCTGCTGCAGGGCACGCTCGACCTGCTGATCCTGAAGACGCTGGCGCTCGAACCCATGCACGGCTGGGGCATCGCCCAGCGCATCCAGCAAGTCTCCCAAGACGTGTTACAGGTGCAGCAGGGTTCTCTCTATCCCGCCCTGCATCGCCTGGAGCAGCAGGGCTGGATCGAGGCGGAGTGGCGGCCTTCGGAGAACAACCGCCGCGCAAAATATTATTCGCTTACGCGCGCGGGCGGCAAACACCTGGAAGAAGAAACGGACCATTGGGAGCGGCTGTCCGCGGCCATACGGCAGATTCTGCAGACCGCGTGAGTCAGGCGGCCGCCGACTTGGCCGTAATGGTTTCCAGCCCATGGCCGTGCGGCCCGGTTTCACGCTGCCGCAGCAGGAGGGCGAAGGTCATGCCCAAAAAGCCGAGAATGGAAAATATCCACATGCCCAGGCGGTAGCCTTCCGGATTGGCGGCGCTGGCGTGAGCGTGGTCATTGGCCCAGCCGATCAGCAGATTGAATCCCGCCAGGCCGATGTTCTGGATCATGGTCATCAGCCCGTAAGCCGTGCCCAGCTTCGATTGCTCCACGATGTAAGCCACCGACGGCCACATGACCGCCGGTATCAGCGAGAACGAAACCCCCATCATGGCCATGGGCACATAGAGCGAGACGTTGGTGTAACCCATCATCAGGTAGACAGGAATAAGCAGCAGGGAACCGAACATCATGAGCAGGGCGCGTTTGCCGATCTTGTCGGCGAATAAGCCGAACGCGGGCGTGCCGAACATGGTGAACGCGGTCAGAATGCTGATCAAAAATCCGCCCAATTCGCGGCTGGTGTGGCGCGCGTCCATGAAAAACTTAATGGCGAAAGTTTCAAAAGGGAAAATGCCCGAATAGAACACAATGCACAGGGCCACGATGTACCAGTAGGAGCGGCCGAAGCGGAAGATATCGCCGAGGACGACCTTGTCGGTGGAGCCTGCCTGTCCAAGCGAGTACTTTTGCTCGGCGCGAACCTCGAATATCCAGTAGAGCACGGCGCCAATCACACACAGCGTGCCGAAGCCCACCGCGATGAACAGCGGGTTGCGCCAGTTGCTGTAGGCAGGCTTCGCCCAAGTGGGGGAATTCTGCGCCAGCCAGGTGCCGAAACGCGAGAGCATCAGGTTGATGCCGAAGGCGAAGCTCAGTTCCTTCCCGCGAAACCACTTGGCCACCGCGGTGGTGACGGCCACGATCATGGATTCGGCCCCCAAGCCGAATACCAATCGCCCGGAGGCCATTACCGCCAGTCGCGGGGAGGTTACGGTGATGGCCGCGCCCAGCAGGCACAGCGTGCCAAATATGAAAATCGCTTTGCGGGTGCCGATGCGGTCCACAACCATGCCGCCGACCAAAACCATAAAAACGTTGGGCAGGCTGTAAATCGCCTGCAGCAGCCCGATATTGGCGTCGCTGAAATGCAGTTGCTTGACCAGCAGGTCTGCGATGGGGGCAATGCAGTCGTAAACGTAGTAATTGCCCAGCATCGCCAGGCTGATGAACATCAGCACCATCCAGCGATACAGGCGCGAAGGTTCGGGGCGGGCGGCAGTCGCGGGAACGGCGGCTTCGGCGGTCAAGGTGAACTTCTCTTTGCTGCTGACTGAGAGCAGAGGATATCAGATGGGGCAAAGCGGCGGGTGTGACCACCGTCACGCGCGGAAAAAACCTCGGCACTCTCCAGTTTCAAGTGTCGAGTTTCAAATCCAACGCGGGCTGGAAACTTGAAACCTCGAAACCTTCCCTACTGCCTCGGTGCCGGAATCGCGGTCTCAGGACGGTTCGCGTCCTGCTGGTGAATCCGGTCAATGTCCTGGTTGGTATAGACCTTGGCCGGTGGGTGCGCCTGCTCCCATGTCCGGATGTTCTTCGCGGCCTGGGCCAGATTTTCGGGCGGGACGGGGATGCCATAGGCATTGTCGAACACCGCCGCGCCCGTGTTCACGAAGATCGTCTGAGGGGCATTGTGGGCCATCATCATTCCGTGCGGTCCGCCGCGCACCATAAAGCGCCGGGCGGCCGCAGCTACAGGCACGAACGGCGCCGGGGCGATAAATCGAGAGACAGCCCCCACCACCGTGGGCTGCCCGCTGACGCTCACCAGGGGAACCGCGGGGGGCATCATGTTCGCCGTGCTGCTCAATCCCATGTTGGTGATGGAAAGGGTGGCGTTGGTGGCTCCGGCCACGTTGCCCGGGGTTGCGTTGCTGGCCCCCGCGGGTGAGAGGGAAACCGAGTTCAGGCTCACCATGGGGGTGCTGATCACCGGATAATTGAATTCATTCCACAACAACCGGTTACTGGCAAAACCGGTGTTGCTCACCCAAGTCTGCCCAAAACCCTGCGCCACCGCCAAACTCAACAACAGGACAGCCCCTGCCAGGACCCCGCGACCCATAACTTCCTCCTCCCGGCGGTTGAGCCGGGCATTCGCGCAAATCTTAAAGTATTTCCTGCTGAAAAGTCACTAACTTCCTATGTAGCGGGCATATAAGCTTCTAGCCACCGCCGTGTCTGAAGTTCCTTTAATAATTGCCCGCCCATCCGGAAAGAGGGTGAATTCATAGGCCTCATACCAGAATTTGAGCACGAATTCGTTGTGGCGGACGGTGCCGTGCGGTTTGAGCCGTTCGCTTATGACCGCGAAATCCACCGGGCGAGCGGATTCATGGATCTGCACCGAATTGCGCCCGCAGAGCGTAATGTGGGGCCTGCCTTCCCCGGCCAGGTGGATGAATTCGCGCCGCCCGCAAGCGCGGCAATCCGGGCGCGGTCCTCCCGTCTGAAGGGCGGAGCTCTGGTTGCTCCAGCTATCCCATGAAAGCAGGGTGGGGCGCAGTTGCTCCCGTGCTCCCACCAGCAGCTTTAAGGCCTCTCCCGCCGCAACCGAGGCTATCAGGCTGACGGTCGGGCCCAATACGCCGGCGGTTTCGCAGGTCTCCAGGGCGCCCTGCGGCGCTTCCGGAAAAATGCAGGCCAGGCAGGCGGTTTGGCCGGGCAGGATGTTCATGGTCGCGCCGTAACTACCCACCGCGGCGCAGTAAATCCAGGGCAGTTCGTTCCGCACGGCAAAATCGTTCAGCAGGTAGCGGGTTTCAAAATTGTCAGTACCGTCCAGCAACAGCTGCGCTCCCGAGAGCAGGCGCTCAATGTTTTCCGGCGTAAGGTCGGCCACCTCCGGCTCAACCACAATTTCGGAGTTGAATGCGGCAAGCTTGCGGGCGGCGGCGATGGCCTTGGGCAGCGAAGCGGCGGCATCGGCTTCGTCGAACAAGGCCTGGCGCTGCAGGTTGCTGGGCTCAACATAATCGCGATCTATTATGCGCAAGCTGCCTACCCCGGCGCGCGCCAGCAAGCCGGCAAGCACCGAACCGGTGGCGCCGCAGCCCACAATGATTGCCCGCGCCTTTCCCAGCCGGCGCTGGCCTTGAGCGCCAATGCCGGGAAACAAAACCTGCCGCGAGTAACGCTCCTCGAAACTCACTGGCCATCCCCTCAAGATGTACTAACCCTTTATTATAGGAGTCAGCAACTCGCGAATCGGGCAGGGTGGTTTGTCAGGGAAGCGGGCTGGGGCTTCCCGGGCAGATTTTTGGCGACAGAGCATGGGGGTTTCGGAGAGGGGAAACTCGCGCAGCGTGGCCGCTGCGATGTGCAACGTTGCCGGCTGGCCGGTTCATCGAATGAGCTACAACTCCACCTCAGACGAGGAAATGCAAGCCGGCAAGGAGTGCGTTTGGCCGTAGGGACAAGGTTCGTCCGGACACTCGCGACTGTGGCGCTGCTGGCGACGGCCGGCGTTGTGCTCCCGGCTCTGGCGCAGGGACGGCATGCCGCCTCATCGGAGCAGGCCCACTCTCTGCAGTCCGCCACCCCGCCCCAGGACTCCGCTCTCGCCCAGCCGGTCTCTGCCCCCACAACGCCTTCTACCCCCCTGGGCGCCATCTTCGAATACCAGGGCCTGCCGGTCCGCGATATCCGCTTTGCCGGCATCGAGAGCGGCGACCTGGAACAGTTGCGCAAAATCGTCAGCCAAAAACCCAACCAGCCGCTGGACCGCTTTAAGATTCATGACAGCGTTCGCGCCCTTTTCGCCACCGGCCGTTTCGCCGATATCCAGGTGGAGGCCGGCCGCTCCCCGCAGAATGAGGTCACGCTGGTGTTCCGCGCGGTCCAGAACTACTTTGTGGGCGTGGTCAACGTCGAAGGCGCGCCGCGCGAGCTTACCAACACGCAATTGGTCAATGCCACCAAACTGCAACTGGGCGAACTCTATAGCGCGGAGAAGTTGCAGACCGGCATTGATCGCATGGGCCAGTTGCTGCAGGAGAATGGCTATTACCAGGCCACCATTACGGAGGGCGAGCAGCGCGACCCCGCAACCCAACAGGTGAATATTTCCTTTCGCGTTGAGCCGGGGGCGCAAGCCAGGGTTGGCCGCATCACGCTTACCGGCCATCCCGGTTACGCCCTGCTGGAACTGCTGGACGCCGCGCACTTTCATCCCGGCGACCGCGTCATGGCGCAGACCATTACCAGCGCCCTGCGCCGGCTGCGGAAGAAATACCAGAAGATTGACCGCCTCGAAGCCCAGGTCTCAATCCCCAGCCAAACTTTCCAGCCTGCGTCCAATACCGTGGATTACGTGCTTCACGTCGAGCCCGGCCCTATCGTTCTGGTGCGCGTGCAGGGAGTGAGCCTGCGCGGCGGAGAGATCAAGAAGCTGATTCCGGTTTACGAAGAGAACGCCGTGGACGAGGATCTGGTGAACGAAGGCCGCCATAATCTGCGCGACTACATGCAGACCCGCGGCTACTTCGACGCGGAAGTGAACGTGCGCTCCGAATTCGACGAAAAGAAGAACGAACGCCAGATCATTTACATTGTCGAACGCGGCATCCGGCACAAGCTCAGCAACATTGATATCACCGGCAATTCCTACTTTGATGCCGGCGTGATCCGCGAACGCATGCAGGTCCAGCCTGCGGGGCGGCTGTTCTCCCACGGCATGTACAGCCAGCAACTCCTGGCCGGCGATGTGGCCGCTATCGAAAATCTCTATCACGCCAACGGCTTCCAGCAAGTGAAGGTCACGCCCGCCGTGCACGACAATTACCTGGGGCAGACGGGGCGCATCGCGGTGGAGATCAATGTCGAGGAGGGACCGCAGACGGTGGTCGGAGCCCTGCACATCGCCGGCAATCGCGCCATTCCCGAGCCGGTCCTGCGCGCCAATCTCTCCAACGTTGAAGGGCAGCCATTTTCAGAAGCCAATATCGCCAGTGACCGCGATTCCATTCTTACTTATTACTTCAACAACGGCTTTCCCGATGCCGCCTTCGAATACGCCGCCACCCCCGCGCCCGGGCAGCCCAACCGCATGGACCTTACCTACACCATTCGTGAGGGGCAGCAGTTCTTTGTGAATCGCGTGCTGGTGGACGGGCTGAACTATACCCGCCCTTATGTGGTGCGCCGCGAGTTGCAGGTTCACACCGGCGATCCCATCAGCCAGAACCAGATGTACGACAGCCAGAGCCAGCTTTATAACCTCGGCATCTTCAACGAGGTGGACACGGCGGTGCAGAATCCGGAGGGCGAGGTACCTGACAAGAACGTGCTCTTCAGCGTGAAGGAGGCCCGCCGCTACACTTTTAATTACGGCTTCGGATTTGAAGCGCAAACCGGGCAGCCGGCCGGTCCCACCCAGCCCCAGGGAGAAACCGGGGTCAGCCCGCGGGTGTCCTTCGGGGTGACTCGGCTGAACTTCCGCGGACGCGACCACACCATCTCCTTCAAATCGCACGTGGGCCGTCTGGAGCAGCGCGCGCTGGTCAGCTACGATGCGCCGCACTGGCTTAATAACGATAAGCTGCGCTTCACGCTCGCCGGCTTTTACGACAATTCGCTCGACGTCGTTACCTACACTTCCAACCGGCTGGAAGGCTCGGCGCAAATCGAGCAGAGCTGGAGCAAAGCCACCACCACTCTTTACCGTTTCACCTACCGCCGGGTTCAGGCCACCAACCTGGTTCCACTGTCGCCCAATCTGTTTCCCACGCTTTCGCAACCGGTACGCGTGGGCATGCCCAGCATCACCTACATCCGCGATAAACGCGACAATCCCATCGAGACCACGCGGGGCAACTACACCACCTTCGACGCCGGCGTAGCTGCCGGATTCTTCGGCTCCGAGTCCAACTTCAGCCGTTTGCTGGCGCAAAACGCGACTTATTTGCCCTTCGGGTCCAGCCGCAGCAAAAACAAGTGGGTATTTGCCCGGTCCACTACGGTGGGGGTGGAAAACCAGTTCGGCGCCAGCCAGGTCATTCCTCTTCCGGAACGATTCCTCTCCGGCGGCGGCAACACCCTGCGCGGCTTTGCCATCAATCAGGCCGGACCCCGCGATCCCGCCACCGGCGCTCCCCTGGGTGGAGAGGCGCTGTTCATCAACAACCTGGAGGTGCGCACGCCCCCCGTTCCCCTGCCCTGGCTGGGCAACAACATGGGTTTTGTCGTCTTCCAGGACGCGGGCAATGTCTTCGCCAATCCTAACCAGATGGCCAAGGGCCTGACCCGTTTCAACCAGGACACCAGCCACTGCACTGTCGGCAGCCTTACCTGCAATTTTTCTTACATATCTCAGAACGTGGGGGGCGGCATTCGTTACAGAACCCCCATCGGCCCCTTGCGCTTTGACGTGGGCTACAACCTCAACCCTCCCGTCTTTCCCGTCAACCAGGCGACCGGAGACCAGGCTTTCCCTTATCCCCACGTGGAGACTGGCCGCCGCATAAACTTTTTCTTTAGTATTGGGCAGACATTCTGATGCTGCGGCGCTGCTTCCAACTCGTGCTGATTGTGCTACTGGCGGCCAGCGCCGCCCTTGCCGCCGACATCATCGAGCGGGTGGTGGCAACGGTTAACAACCAACCCATCCTGCAGAGCGACTGGGACGAGGAGGTCCGTTATGAGGCCTTTGTCAATCGGCGTGCTCTTTCCAGCCTGACCGCGGCTGACCGCAAAGCTGCGCTGGACCGCCTGATTGACCAGGAACTGCTCCGCCAGCAGATCAAGGAGGACGAGCAGGAGGGGGTGCTCAAAATTCCTGCCCCCAACGTCGAAAAGAACCTGCAAGCCATTCGCCAACAATATCCGGGGGCGGAGAAGGCCGCTATATGGCGGGCGGATTTGCAGCGTTACGGCCTTCGCGAGCAGGACCTGGTCCGCCATATTGCTGTGCAGGCCCGCCTGGAGCGGTTGATTGACGTGCGCCTGCGGCCCACCATCCACATCAGCCACAGCAGTATCGAAAGCTATTACCAGCAGCAACTGTTGCCTGAACTGCGTAAGTCGGGGGTCAAAGACGTTCCCCTGGTGGAGGTTTCTCCCAAGATCGAGGAACTGCTCACCCAGCGCCGCATGAATGAACTACTTGCGTCCTGGCTGCACGATCTGCGTTCCCAGAGCGACATCAGAATGGGCGCCCCCCAGCCAGGAGTCAGTCAGTGACGAGCATCAGCCCCAACCAGGGTCCAGCCACGCCCGGCGGCAGGGCGGGTGCTCCCCGCAACCGCCTCCTTCTGCCTGCAACGGTCGGCATTCTCACGCTGCTGTTTTTTGTGTCCGCCGGCTGGTACCTCACCAGCCCGCGTTTCCAGGCGCGGGTGCGCGCTTACGTGATTGCCGAATTGCAGCGTGCCACCGGGGGGCGGATCGAACTAGGCGCTTTCCAGTGGAATCTGTCCCAGTTGCAGTTCGAGGCCCGCAACCTGACCATTCGCGGCAGGGAAGCGCCCGGGGAATTGCCTTTCTTTCATGCTGACCGGGTTGTAGTTCGCATGCGCATTGCTTCCGTGGTCAGCGAGCGAGTGGTTTTGAGTTATCTCGGCATTGAGCGCCCCGTCGTCCATATCGTGACTTATGCCGACGGCACCACCAATCAGCCGCAGCCCACCATCAGCCCGCCCACGCTGCAAGCTGACGTGCAGGAGCTCTTCCGGCTCGCCGTGCGGCGCCTGGATGTGCAGCAGGGCGCCCTGGTGTTCAACGACCGCAGTTTTCCCCTCGACCTCACCGCCGACGATGTCGTAGCCAGCATGGATTACGCTTTTATGCCCCAGCACTACCAGGGCAAGGTGCACCTTGGAAAGCTCGACACCCGCCTCACTGACATGCGTCCCTTTGCTTCCACCGCCGACCTGGAGTTTACGCTGTGGCCCACCGCGGCGCAGGTAAACTGGTTAAAGTGGACCTCGGGCAGATCGCACCTGAGCGCCAGCGGTCATCTGGATAATTTCAGCCACCCCATTATGACTGCGGCCTACCAGGGCTCGCTGGATGTGGGCGAACTGGGCGCTGTTTTGCGGCGGCAACAACTGCGTGCCGGTACCGCCGCCATAAAGGGGCACGCTACCTACGAGGCGGGCAACTACCAGGCAAATGGGCGAGTGCAGGCCACCGACGTAGAACTGTCCACTCCTTCCGGGGTTCTGAACCGCGCCAGCCTCTCCGGAAACTATTTAGTGGATAACGAGCGGCTCGCCTTATCAGACTTCTCGGGCCATGCCATGGGAGGCAAGCTGAACGGCGACCTGGAAATCGTCAATGCGGTAGAGCCCACTATCCGCGCTCCGCAGCATCACCCCTTGCCGCCCCCCCCGCGCCAGGAGCGCGGGGTGGCCCATCTCCGCCTCGATGGCATATCCCTAGCGGAGCTGGCGCAAAGCGTTTCCTCCCGCTCATTTCCGGTGGGCCGCTTGCACCCCGCCGGGACTGCCTCCGGCACCATGCAGGCTACCTGGCGCGGGTCGCCCAGCAAACTCGAAGCCCGGCTGGATTTAACGCTGCTTCCGCCGGCCCGCTCCGGGCCGAATGAATTGCCCCTCAAGGGACGGGTGCTGGCCAACTACAGCGGTTCCAAACATCTCCTGACTTTTTCCCAGCTTAACGCCGCCAGCCCGGCCAGTAACCTGATGGCCAGCGGTACCCTGGGTTCCTCATCCGCAAATCTCAACTTGAATCTCGTTACCAGCAATGTGGGAGAACTGCAAACTGTGCTGGCGGCTCTCCAGGGTCCCCGGCGCATTCCCCTCATTGTGCACGGCAAGGCCATGTTCAGCGGGAGTGTGGCTGGCAGGATTGCCGCGCCCACCTTCACCGGGCACCTGCAGGTTACGGACTTTGATACCGCGTTCACGGCGGGCCGGCCCTCCAACAGGCCCCCTCAAACTCATTGGGACCTGCTAAGCGCCGACGTGCAGCTTTCACCTGCCCGCCTGGCCGCTCATCGCGGCATCCTGCGTCGCGGGTCGGCGGAACTGGACTTTGACGGCAACCTCGGTCTGAAAAAGTATGGTGTGAGCCCCGCCAGCCCTCTCTCCACCCGCCTGGAACTAAAGGGTGGCGAACTGGCCGACGTGACCGCCCTGGCCGGGTATGGCTACCCGCTCAGCGGGCAAGTGGACGCCACCCTACGCGCCGATGGAAGCTGGCAAATACCCCGCGGCGAGGGCGTCATCCAGGTTAGCCATCCCGCCTACGGGGCGAGGAAATTCGACAAGTTGACTGCAAACCTGCGTTTCGCCGGCACCCAAGCCGAGCTTGATAACCTCGTCCTGACTCAGGAGGCCACCAGGATTACGGGCGTTGCCGGGTACGATTTTCATACTACCCAGTTCCACTTCAAGCTGCAGGGCGGGGAATTTGATTTGAGCAAATTCCCCAGCTTGCAGGGAAGCCGCATCAGAATGGCCGGACGAATGGATTTTACCGTCCAGGGCTCCGGCACTCGGCAGGCGCCCATGCTGGAGGGCACATTACGCTTGCGCCGGCTGGTTCTCGATACCGAACCCGTGGGCGACTTCACGCTTTCGGCTGCTACCCGCGAAGGCAACACCCACCTTGAGGGCCGCTCCCGGTTTGCTCAAGCCAGCCTTAACCTGGATGGGGACCTCCGGCTGCAGGGCGATTTCCCCATGCGGCTGACACTGCGCTTTTCGCGCCTGGACCTGGATCCTCTGCTGCAGGCGTATTTCCGGGGACGGCTCACCGGACATTCCTCCAGCGCGGGCACGCTCGTGGTGAGTGGGCCGCTGCTTCGCCCCCGTGACCTGGAGATGCGGGCCGATGTGGCTGAGTTCCGCGCCGACATTGAAAATCTCAAGATCCAGAACAGCGGTCCCCTGCAATTTGCGCTGGCACAGCAGACGATTACTCTGCAGCGCTTCCACCTGCAGGGCGACGGGACGGATTTCGAGGCCACGGGCACGGCCCAACTGGCGCCGCCCCGGGTGCTCAACCTGCAGGCGAATGGCACCATTAACCTCAAGGTGGTGCAAACGTTGAACCCGGACTACATGTCTTCCGGCGTCATGACCGTGGCCCTGCGCTTTGGCGGGACCATGGCGGCTCCGGACGTCAGGGGCCGGGTGCAGATCAGCAACGGGTCTCTGGCTTACATTGATCTGCCCAGCGGGCTCAGCA
>DATGGJ010000078.1:0-12178 GCA_035308585.1 Terriglobales bacterium | reverse complement strand
GAGCAGCGTCCACGGCGAAAGTTGCAGGAGCTGAATCCGGAGCACGAGAAATATCCCGCAGCTGGTCCAGGCCCACGCCCACCAGCGAAAGAACTGCTGCCGGGGCAGGTGAAGGCAAAGCGCCCACAACAGGAGCACCAGGAACATGGTGAGCAGCAGTTGCAGCCGGACGTAGAGCTCTGTTAGCTCCATCAGGATTGTCATGGGTCGGCGAATTCGCCGGCTCGAGGTGCTGACTTCTGCTTGTTAGCATGGTCCCGTAGAGGAGCCTCAACGGTGACGCATGTCACAGGATGATGTGACGGAAGCGGGGGCGGTCTACATCCACGACCACGGTCCGTCGCCGTAGAGGATGACTACCGCTGGTTCCTCGGTGCGGCTGGGGAGGCTGGGCCGGAGCTGCGCCGATCCCGCCCGCTGGGAACCAGCGCTCTGGGTCCGGGCGGCGGTGCGCCTGGCCGACTTGCGGATCGTCACCCTGGGCCGCAGTTTCCCCGGGATAAAACGAGAGCGAAAGGGCACGGCGCCAGGGCATAGGGAGCCGGCAAGGACGGTGGCCAGGGAGATAAGGGCCAAAAGACTGGTCATGGGTGCGCTCCGGCTTATGCAATCGCAAATTTCATGCCACCAAGGATGGACGTCTAAGTGGCTGAGAAGATTCAGCATTTCTAATAGCTTCTTAACTAACAAACAGGACGCCCATGTTCGTTCGTGGGATGAGGTGTGCGAAAGCGGACGCCGCAACCAGATGCCCATAGCTTCCGCTGATTTGTATTGCCGGCGTTCATGGCATAAATAATAGGTGTTAAAGGAGTGAGGGCATGAGTCGTTCCCCCGAACTGCAACGGGTGTATCGCATGTGGGAGCGCGTACTGTCGGACCGGGGTTCCGACCTGACCACCATGCGCGATACGGTAGATGAGTTTTACCGCGCCAATTTCCGCCTGGCAGAGGATGTGGAAGTGGAGGCGGTTTTCGATCCTGCACCAGGGCTGTGGATTACCACCCCCACCGGACGCAGCCGCAGCATTCTTTATTTCCATGGAGGCGGCTATGCCCTGGGATCCTCCAAGGCCCACGCCGAAATGGCCAGTTGGATTGCCCGCGCCGCCCAGGCCAGGATCTTTGTGCTCGACTACCGGCGCGCTCCGGAGTACCGCTTCCCCGCCGCCCTGGATGATGCCCTGCTGGCCTACCGCTGGATGCTGAGTGCTGGCACTGATCCCCACAATCTTGCCCTGGCCGGCGACTCGGCCGGCGGCGGCCTTACCCTCGCTCTGCTCACCCTTCTACGCGATCGCGGCGAACCCTTGCCTAGCTCCGCGGTGTGCATTTCCCCCTGGGTGGACCTGCGGATGACCGGCGCCTCTATTGTCACCAGGGCGGCTATGGACCCCTTGCTTACGCGCGACGGCCTGCAGCAGTTTGCCGACTGGTACCTGGGCGGCCAGGATCCTCGCAATCCCCTGGTTTCGCCGCTTTACGCCGATCTCAAAGGGTTGCCGCCCCTGCTTATCCAGGTGGGCACCAGTGAGATTTTGCTCGACGACTCCTTGCGACTGGAGCAGTGCGCCCGCGCCGCCGGCGTCAAAGTTACCCTCAGCCAGTATGAGGACATGCCCCACGTCTGGCATGTCTTTGCCTCGTTCCTACCCGAGGGAAAGCGGGCGGCCGCGGAAATCGGTGAGTTTGTCATGCAGCATAGCCGCCGAGCCGCGGCGCAGACGGCCCAATCGCGATGAGGTATCTCCAATGGGTGAGCGGGCTCTGGCCTTCGGGCAAAGCCTTATGCGCTGGCCGCTTCCGACCCCAAGGGGAGGAAATACTGCGTCCCTTTGATCGGCTCCGAAACTTTCCGCAGTAGCTCCTGCAGGTCCTCGTTGCGGGCCACGAAGTCAATATCGGTGGTGTTCACAATCAGCAGGTCCGACGCCGTGTAATGAAAAAAGAAGTGTTCGTAGGCTTTGACCACCGCCTCCAGGTAATCCTGGCTGATCCCCTTCTCCGCGGCCACGCTCTTCTTCTTAAGCCGTTTCCTTAACACTTCCGGCGAGGCCTGCAGGTAAATCACCAGGTCAGGGGTGGGCAACTTCTCGCGGAAGTAGTTGTAATACCGATTGTAAGTCTCCAGCTCCACGTCGCTGAGGTTCAGGTAGGCGAAGAGCTTATCTTTCTCGATGATGTAGTCGGCTACCACTCTCTTACTGGACCTTGGTCCCACGTCCAGCGCCTTCAACTGCTCGAAGCGCCGCGCCAGAAAGGCAAACTGCGCCTGGAAGGCGGCTCCGGGCTCGCCATCGTAAAACGCCTTGAGGAAGGGATTGTCATCGGGCTCCACTATCTGCTGCGCGTTCAGACGCTCTGCCAGAATGCGCGCCAGGGTGCTCTTGCCTACCCGAATAGGGCCCTCCACCGCTATGTATTGCGGAAGCTCGAAAAGGTTCGCCATGGGTTCAGCAGATTTTCCGGGTCGCTTGGCAGCATATCTCGCCTTCGTCCCGCAGGCAATTGGAAGAAAAGCACCTTCTTCCACACTGGCAGGTGGCCGAGGATGCGGCATACAGCCGCGCCTCCGAGTTGAAGAACCCTGCTTTTTGCCTGCCGGGTCGGCTGCCCAGAGGCTTCACCCCCGCATGGTCTGGCCACCATTTACAATCCCTCCATGCTCGGCCTCCTTGCCACCGCTGGCTTGGCCACCCTGGCCGCCGCCGGCTACAACACCATGGCGCCGCGCTCCCAGCTCTTCGGCCGGACCTTTATCGGGACCGATAACGGTTCCCGCCAGTTGGCCCTCACCTTCGACGACGGCCCCAACGACCCCTGGACCCCTCGCCTGCTCGAAGTTCTGGACCGCCACCAGGTTCGCGCCACTTTCTTCCTGATCGGACGCTATGTCGCCCAGCGCCCCGATATCGCCCAACAGGTCGCCGCTGCCGGCCACGTCATCGGCAATCATACTTATGACCACCCCAACTTGATTTTTGTCCGTCCCCGCGAAGTGGAGGGCCAAGTCCGGCGCTGTGCCCAGGCATTGAAGCAGGCAATCGGCCCACACTCCAACCTCTTTCGCCCGCCCTTTGGCGGACGCACTCCACCGGCCTTGCGCGCCGTGCGCCGCTGTGGCTTGGTCCCCGTGTTATGGAGCGTCAGCGGCTGGGACTGGGAAGCGAAATCCGCCGCCGAGGTCGAAAACAAGGTTTTGGGCAGTGTGGAAGGCGGCGAGGTCATCCTCTTGCACGACGGGGGTCACCGCTACCTGGGCGTGGACCGCTCATTCACCGTTACGGCCGTGGATCGAATCATTGCCCGCTGCCGCGACGAAGGCTACCACTTTGTCACTGTTCCCCAGATGATGAACACGGGCAATTGACGGCTTTTTGATTGCCGATTGCTTGCTTATTGAAGACCAGCATTGACGATGGCGAGCCGGGCTTTCAATCGTCCACCGCAAATCCGCAATCGCCAATGAATACGACTACCCGAGGAAGACCTCGTAGCTCTTGATCCTCGCTCCGAAGCCAAACCTGCCCTTCGGCAGGCCCTCCTCCACTCGTACCACCTCCGCCCGGCAGCGCAGCCAAACGCCGTCAACACCGATCACCCGGCGGGGCAGACGGAACACCAGTTCAATGGCCTCTCCCATTGCCAGTCGCTGCGGCAGCACAAACAACATGCCGCGAGCGCTGATATTGACCGCCTCTGCCCCCATTTCGTAAATGCCGCCAAACTTGACCGTCAGCGGAAGTTGCGAAAGTACGCGTACGCGCTCCCGCCGCTCCGGCCCGCTTAGAAGCCACTTTTTGGCCTCTTCCGCCCGGTTGCTCGCCCGCTGGCAAGCTGCGCTTTTTGCTGATGTGTGCTCCAGAAACGATCGTGGGGATTCCATGACGCCACCCAGGGCGAAAATCTCGCCTTCTCCCTTATAGGGCGGCCTCAATGCGGCTGCGATAACTTGGGGGACTTACGAAGGTGCTGCCGTCTGGAGATGGGAATCCGGCCCAGAACAGGAAGGGTTTTGCGCCTCTCAGCACCTTGTTTCAGCAGTCATTCGTCACTCGTCAATCAAATCACTTCGCTTCCACGACGGCAAATGCTTCCCGGGCCGCGGCCACCGTTTGCCGCACATCCTCATCGGTGTGCGCGGCGCTGAGAAACGCTGCTTCATATTGTGAAGGCGGCAAGTACACCCCAGCCTCCAGCATGGCGTGATGGAACCGGCCAAATGCCTCGGTGTCGCTTTTCGAGGCACTCTCCCAATTCGTCACCGGACCCTCGGTGAAGAACCAGGTAAACATGGAGCCCACCCGGTTATGGCTGATCGGTACGCCTGCCTCCTTGGCTGCCTCCGCCACCATGGTCACCAGCGTGGCCGCCGCCCGCTCCATGCGCCCATAGACTTCCCGGTGGTCGCGCAGGTAGCACACCGTGGCCAGGCCCGCCGCCATGGCCAAAGGGTTGCCGGAGAGCGTGCCCGCCTGGTAGACCGGTCCCAGCGGCGCCACCAGGTCCATAATTTCCGCCGGGCCGGCATAAGCGCCCACCGGCAGCCCGCCGCCAATAATCTTTCCCAGCGTGGTCATGTCGGGCGCCGTTCCAAACACTTCCTGCGCCCCGCCAAACGCCAAGCGGAAGCCGGTCATCACCTCGTCAAATATCAGCAGAGCATTGTCCCGCGAGGTGATATAGCGCAGCGCGTCCAGATATCCCTTGGCCGGCGGCACGCACCCCATGTTGCCCACCACCGGCTCCACGATCACGCACGCGATTTGTCCTTTGAATCTCTTGAACGCCTGGTCCACCGCCTCCGCATCGTTAAACGGCAGGGCCAGAGTGAACTGCGTGAATTCCTCCGGCACCCCCGCCGACCCGGGAATGCCCAAGGTGGCCACGCCCGAGCCCGCCTTCACCAACAGCGCGTCAGCGTGGCCGTGATAGCAGCCTTCAAATTTCATCACGTACTTGCGCTTAGTGTAGGCACGGGCCAGCCGGATGGCCGACATAGTGGCTTCGGTCCCGGAATTGACAAACCGCACCTTTTCCATCCGCGGAAACGCCGAGAGCACCAACTCCGCCAGTTGCGGCTCCAGCGGGTTGGACGCGCCGAAGCTGGTGCCCTTGCGCGCCGCCGCGATTACCGCCTCCACCACCTCAGGCGCGGCGTGGCCCAGAATCAGCGGACCCCAGGAGCCCAGGTACTCGATGTACTCGTTGCCATCCGCGTCCCACATGCGCGAGCCTTCGCCGCGCACGATGAAGGGCGGGGCGCCACCCACCGCCCGAAAAGCCCGCACCGGCGAATCCACTCCGCCCGGGATCACCGCTTCGGCGCGCTTCTGCAGCTTGCGCGACTGCTCTGTCTTGCGACCCATGAAGTCCTCCAAGCCGGTTACTATACCAACCCGCGGTCACTTGCATTTGTGACCCGCATCACTCGGTTCGGAGGGCAACGGGAAGCTAGGGGCTTCTCAGCTCAGATAAGAGCGCACGATCGCGATCAGCTCCTCGGCGGCTTTCATCCGCTCCGAGCTGGCTTTTTC
The DNA here is from genome assembly GCA_035308585.1 of Terriglobales bacterium. Taxonomy (GTDB): domain Bacteria; phylum Acidobacteriota; class Terriglobia; order Terriglobales; family Acidobacteriaceae; genus JAICWP01. Next base: position 6,641 of record DATGGJ010000078.1, on the reverse strand, counting down.
TTTGGGATTGACCACGTGATAGCGGATATGGCCTTCCAGCACCTCGGCCATCAGCCCGTTCATGGCCCCGCGGGCCGAGGTAATGAGCTGCAGCACTTCGGAACAGTCTTGTTCGGTGGCAATGGAGCGCTCCAGAGCTTCCACCTGGCCGCGGATGCGCCGCACTCGTTGAATCAGCTTTTCCTGGTCTTGCAGAATATGGGCCATATATTTTTGCTTGACATAGTATACCCCCCCATACTATAGGTCAAGAACGTGGACGGCGCTTGCCGCCAGGGGGCGGCAGAAAGCGAAAAATTTGAAAATTGGCTGAATCTTTTTGTTGACAAGCGCCATCTCACGAGTTAGTAGAGTTTTTGGAACATGATCTTTCATGTTTCCGCAGTAGCATGGATCCTCGGTAGGCGAGGCTCCCGCGCAACATACAGGCCACTGCCCGACGGCGTCGAAAGACTCTGGAAGCAGCGGTAGAACAGGAACTCCCGGACTAAGGGTTTTCCTAACGTGGCTGGGGTCGTCAGACCCCTTACGGTGCGCGGTGCTGAAGCTTGGACGAGTGGGGAAAGAAAACTGGTTTCGCGGGTAGCTGTCCATGCGGCAACCGCGGCGATTCCTCGCTGCTTTCCTTCCCCAAGGCCGGGAAATTCTTTCCGGCGACCGGCTTCTTTTCCCCTCGCTTTACCAGAAAGGCGTATGCAGGGCCAAGTACAGGACGACAAGCCTCCGAGTAGTTGGGGCAATCTGCGGTGCAAGAAGCTGATGTGAAACGATAGGCATTTTTCCTCTCGCCTCACCTCTGCTTCTTCCCCCAAAAAGAACGAACGCGCTGAAGGTGAGGCTCCGCTCCTCCGGAGCGGAGGTTTCCTCCAACGCTCTACTGGACTCGCGCCATGCAATTGGCGCCACAGGACCCGATATGTGGTCCTGCGCTTTGGGTGTGATCTCGGGGTATCGAAGCAACTTTGAAGAAGGAAGCAACAACACGATGTGCTGCGCAACCTTAATCGCCCGAGTAGGGACGATGACGACGCAACTCATGCATGCGGCTGGTTATGGAATTTGTCCGCCATCCGCGGAGCAGGAAAAAGAGTACAGATCTGTACGCATGAGCTGGTTCGTGGTCACCGATGGAGGCGGCAATCGGCGACTCCGCATGTGTTGGAGTGCGGATCGGAAAGAAACAGCCGGTCCACATTCAATAAATATGGCCCTGATGTTGCGGTCAGGAGATGTATGAGCGGCGTCTATTCAATTTTTGTAGTGGTGGCTTTGGTGCCCTTTGTAATCGCCGTTATTGCGGTGGTGATCAGGCGGTGCAGAAAGTGAGTTCCGGGCGGGGGATAACGTGGCTACGGCGGCAGGCGAGTCTGATGGGCTGGAGAATGCATCATGAACATTTTTGCCAAGCTCTATTACCGGTATAAGAAATTCCTCAAGGTGATCAGGCTGTACCTGCTCATTGCCGGCCCCGGCATCATCGTGATGGTGGCCGACAACGATGCCGGCGGCATCACCACCTATACCGTCACCGGGGCCAAGTACAGCTTTCATCTGATCTGGTTCCTGATCCTGCTGGGCCCGGTTGCCTACTACGTTCAGGAGATGACGGTTCGGTTGGGCGCGGTAACCAAGCGCGGCCATGCCGAGGCAATCTTTCATTCTTTCGGCGCTTTCTGGGGCTGGTTCTCCCTGCTCGACCTGGTGCTGGTGGACTGGCTCACCATGATCACCGAGTTCGTGGGCATGACGGCAGCCTTGAGTATTTTCGGCGTGCCCGTCATCGTGACCGTGATCATCAGCTGGATCATCATGGCCACCATGGTTCTCCAGGGCCGCTACTGGACCTGGGAAAAGCTGGCCTTGGTGTTTTGCGGTCTCAATCTCATCTACATTCCGGCAGCGCTGATGATCAACCCGCCGGTAAGCAAGATCCTGCACGGCAGCTTCATCCCGCAGCTTCCGCCGGGCGGCTTCACCAACGACCTGTTCTTCCTGCTGATGGCCAACATCGGCACCACCATTGCTCCCTGGATGGTCTTCTTCCAGCAGAGCGCGGTGGTGGACAAGGGCATGCAGGAAAAGGACATGCTATGGGGCAAAATTGATACCGCCCTGGGCTCGCTGCTGACGGTGGTGGTGGCCGCGGGTTGCGTGATCCTGACCGCCACTCTGCTGCCCGGGCAAGACATCAGCGACGCCGCCACCGCGGCCTCCCGTTTCATGGGCATCAACAAGTACCTGGGGGCGTTTCTGGCAATTGGATTGTTCGATGCCGGCTTCCTCGGTGCCATCTGCATTTCACTGGCAAGTTCGTGGGCTTTTGGTGAGGTGTTTGGCTGGGCCCACTCCCTGAACAACAAATTGCGCGAGGCGCCCTGGTTTTACGCCTATTACTTCTTCGACCTGGCGCTGGCAGGCACCGTGGTCCTGATTCCGCGCGCACCGCTGGTGCTCATCACCCTGTTTGTGCAGGTGATCGCGGTGACACTGCTACCGGCTGCGCTGGTCTTCCTCATTCTGCTGCTCAACGACGAGGAAACCATGGGCGTTTACAAGAATACAGGTTTTCAGAACTTTGCCAACGTCGGCATAGTTGCCATGATCATTCTGGTTTCTACTTTGTACGGAGTCAGCGCTCTTTTTCCGAACATGTTGCATTGAGGGTGCTGCGGAGAAAAAAACTATGGGATTCCTGAAGAACACAACAAACGTAATCAGATCCATCAATCAAAAATATGCCAGGCCGCACATGAAGATGACGCGCCGAGTCAGGTTTTCTCTTGGTCTGCTCCGGGGTTATCTGCTGTTTCTGGTGGCCATCATGGTCTATAAGTTTATCGTCATCGCGCTCCACGGCTAGAGGTGCATTATGAACCAGCTAAATGCAAACCAAATCAGAATTGCCAGGAATTCCAGGGAGGAAGTTTTCTTTCTTACCGAGCTTATCGGGGCCCGCGCTTATTGGCGCGACCGCAAAATCGGCAAGCTGAAAGATGTGGTCGCCGTGGACCGGGGGAAGCTGGGTGAAGTCACCCACTTCCAGATTGCGCGACCTTTCGGAGAACCGGCGTTGCTGGTGCCGCTGAACCTGGTGCGCTCCCTTAACCAGCGCGAGATCGTGGTGGATATCGAGGATTTTGCCGCCTATGTCCGGCCGTTGGCGGCAGACGAGATTTTGCTGAAAGACTATCTCCTCGACAAAAAGGTGCTCGACATCGAAGACCGCGAAGTCGAAGTGGTTTATGACATGCGCCTGGTTCTTACCGGAGACAGAGTCTACGTCAGTGATGTGGATATCAGCCGCTACGGTTTGCTGCGACGGCTGGGGATGAAAGGCTTGGCCGACCACCTCTACAAGCGCGCTGCGGAAACCAAGAAGCAGCTGATCCCCTGGTCCTACGTTGAGCCGCTGCCGGAACAGCTCGGCGCTTTGCAAGGAAACGTCAGATTGAGCATCTTGAAAGAGAAGCTCGCCGACATCCATCCGGTGGATCTAGCCGACATTCTGGAAGAACTGGACAGTGCCCAGCGGGTCACGCTGCTGGAGGATCTTGATACCGAGCGCGCTTCCGATACCTTGGAAGAAGTTGATCCCGCGGTGCAGCGCGAGATCGTGTTCTCACTCCGTAAGGAGCGAGTGGCCCAGCTTATCGGCGAAATGACCACCGGGCAGGCTGCCGACATTCTTGCGGTCCTTCCCGCCGATCAGAAAAAGGCCATTCTGGCGCTGCTGGAACCGGCTCAGGTCGCGAAAATTGAGGAGATTCTGGAGAAGCACGAAAGCAACATTCTGAACTTTACCACCAGCAAGTTCATACGCTGCCGCCCCGAGATGACGGTGAAACAGGCGCGCAGAAAATTCCGCGAAGCGGCCCGTTCCATGGATGTGGTCATGTATTTCTACATCGTGGATGAGAGCAACAAGCTGCTGGGTGTGATTGACATGAAGCAGTTGTTCATGGCGGAGGATGAAGAGCTGTTGAAGGATCTGATGGTGGAGCGCGTGATCAGCCTTAATCCGCAGAGCACCATGAAGCAGGCGGCGGATGCGTTTATTCGCTACGGCTTCAGGGCCCTCCCGGTCGCCGATGAAGACGGCATCATTCTGGGCGTTGTCCCCTATCGTGACGTCATGAACCTGAAACATCGTATGTTGGATTAAACGTTAAGATGAGCCTGTGATTCCAATAGGCAGACAAGGCTTGAACGTTAAAGCACAATACGCGACCTGCGGCACACCAGAGCAGGGGCGCGGGGCATGGCAGATTGCGCTTTGTCTTGGCGCCATCATGTTGTTAGGTCCTATGGCCCGTAGCCAAGAGCCATCGGTCCAGGCGACCATTGTGTCTGCAAAGCCAGACCCACAACCGTCGTCCGCTCCTGCGAGCGACACCGGAGCGGGGTCTTCTGCCGACGCCCCCGATGACTCGCCTGCGATGTTTTCTCGCCTGAGTGACACCCGTTTCTGGCTCTCCGGCCAGATGAATTTCGTCTTTCAGACACATCCGCCATTCCCCGCACCTTATAGCGGCAAGAACAGCCTGGACCCGAATTACGAAAAGGCCACGTCCCGAGTCCTCACGCTCTATACCGGTGTGCGGTTGAACAATTCCACCGAGGTGCTGCTGGATGTGGAAGAAACCGGCGGGGCGGCGCTGAGCACCGGCCTGGGTATCGCCGGATTCCCCAATCTGGATATTGTGCGTAATCCACTGCTGAGCAAGGCGCCCTACCTGGCGCGGGGCATGGTGCACAAGGTGTTCGCGCTGAGCAAGGACAAGGTCGAGAACCAGCGCAGCTTCCTCTCCTTGTTCGACGAGCTTCCCCGCCGGCGCCTGGAACTCCGCTTCGGCAAGTTCAGCATGGTGGATTTCTTCGATGTAAACTCGCCGGGGTCGGACACGCATTTCCAGTTTCTCAACTGGGCCGTGGACAACAACGGTGCCTACGATTACGCCGCCGACACACGCGGCTATACCGTGGGGGTGGTCGCCGATTACGAAGACGGCAATTGGGGCTTCCGCTTTGCAGAAGCCTTAATGCCCAAGGTGGCCAACGGAATTGACCTGGTCTGGAAGCCGTGGCAGGCGCACTCAGAAAACTTCGAATTCGAATTACGCCGTGGCCTGATTCCGAAAAAGGAAGGCGTCATCCGACTGCTCGGCTTCACCAACTACGCCAATATGGGCATCTACCGCCAGGTGGACGCCCAATTTGACGAGGGACTGGTTGCGGTACCCGACATCACAAACCACCCCTGGCATATCACCCGCAAGTACGGATTCGGCATCAACCTGGAGCAGCACCTCACGCGTCATCTGGCGGCCTTTGGCCGCTTTGGCTGGAACAATGGCAAAACCGAGTCGTTCGCCTATACCGAAGTTGACCAGACCGTTGTCGGCGGTCTCGGCGCCTACGGTTCCCCGTGGCATCGGCGATTTGACCGCGCCGGCCTGGCCTTCGTCAGCAATGCCATTTCCCGGGACCACCAGAATTACCTGGCGGCCGGCGGTTATGGTTTTTTGATTGGAGACGGCAGGCTCAATTACGGACGCGAAAATATTGTCGAAACCTATTACACTGCCCACTTGTGGCGCGGCGTTTACGTGGCGCCGGGCCTGCAGCATGTCGTAAATCCCGGTTACAACCGCGACCGCGGTCCTGTGCTGGTGCCCTCGCTGCGGCTCCACTTGGAGTTCTAAGTTGAACCGTATCTTCCCGACTTGAGGCGCTCGCCGCCTTACAATCGACGAGCGCAGTGTGTGCTACGCTGATTTCCATGGAGACTCTGCACTACTGCCGCATTCCAACTACGCCGGTAGAACCGCTCTTTTTGGCCGCCTCGGAGCGCGGCCTGGCGCTGCTGGAGTTTGATCGGGGCGCGTTTCCGCCCAGCAACGCTCAATTTGCCGGCGCCGCCTGGAAGGAGTCGGCGCCGAAATTGCGTTTCTATGTTCGGGAGCTGGAACAGTACTTTGCCGGCCGGCGGCGCGAGTTCAGCCTTGATTTGGACCTGCGCGGCACCGACTTCCAGCGCCGCTGCTGGCAGGCGTTGCTCGGCATTCCTTTCGGTGAAACCCGCACCTACGCCGAAGTCGCGCGCGCGGTGGGGCAGCCACGCGGATTTCGGGCCGTCGGCATGGCCAATCATGACAATCCCGTGGCCATTGTGGTGCCCTGCCATCGCGTGATCGCCTCCGATGGCACCCTCGGCGGCTACGGCGGCGGCCTCCCCGCCAAGCACTGGCTGCTCCAACTGGAGGGAATTAAGTTCCAAGAGCAGATGAAGTTGTTTCGTGTTGCGGGAGTGGCCTAAGCTGCCCGTTGGCCACGGCCCTTCGGCCTTCGGCTGAGGTCGTCTCGGAAGCGCCTGCTATTCCTGCCGGAGTCATGCTGAGGCACTTTAGCGGCCGAAGGGCGTTTCGCGGGCGAGGGCGCCCGCGCTACAAACCCCTTCTTTCAGCTGAGGGCGCCTGTGCCCACGCAGTTTCTAATCTAGATCAGTCGGTTTTCGCGCCTGCGGGCTGGATTTCCTCCACGTCTACCCAATCGGTGGGGTACTTGCCCGTGTAGCAGGCGGTGCAGTAAGCGGTCTTCTCTCCTTCGCCGCAGGCCCGCTTCAGTCCTTCGACGGAAAGATA
>DATGGJ010000077.1:0-4343 GCA_035308585.1 Terriglobales bacterium | reverse complement strand
GCGCAGTCTGCGGAACAAGGTGGGCATCAAGACGACTCACGCGAGGAGTGCTCTTCCGAGCCAACGGCCACAAAAGATGCCGACGTGGCGTGACTAAGACGCGAGGACGATGGCGACAGCGCCATCGTTCTCGTTTTGGTTAGGACTGGGCGGCGGCTGAGGGCCGGGCCTTTAGCCACACTGGCCGATCAGGAGTTCGCGTGGCCAGCCGCCGGTTTGGGGTGGAAACCGTGATGTAGCTCGAATCAAACGCCGGAACCGGACCTGTCGGTTGAGCTGCGGCCGGGGAAACGGTCTGCTCAGCACCAGGGTGCAGATAAACAAAGGTGCAGACAAAGCACGAGTTGAGCAGCGCACAACGCCACGAATTACGAAACGAAGCCAAGAAGTCCATTGTTTTCAGCATCGCTAGGACGGAATCGACGGAGCCCGTTCCACCTGGGCTTCGCCGGAGGAGGACGCGAGCGGGTCGCCGAATGCACGTCGGCGAGAAATTCGGGGGCAGGACCAGGGGCGTGCCCCCTCCGTTTACAACATTTCACAATCCTTGACAAATCGTTACGTGCGCGGCTACCCGCGCTTTAATCCAACCTACTGAGCAAGAGAACTTGGTGCGAATCTGGAGGGCTATATGAAACGCGGCAAATGGATAGTGGCAACAGCAGCCTTGGCGCTGGGGCTCAGCGCGGGAGCCTTTGCTCAGGATCAATCCCGCCATAACGAGCGGGACGGAGATGCGGGGCGCTATACCCAGCGCGATAACCGCGATCGCGCTCAGGCCTGGAACAACAATTACCGGGATGATGGCGACCGCTACAGCTATCGCGATCGCCGCGACCGGGACCGTTATGATCGCGACCATCAGATGAGAGACCGCGATCACCGCGACCGCGACCACGGGCGGCAAGATCGGGACGACCGCGGCAGAGATCGCGACTAAAGCCGCAGTCCGCCTCTCTCGTTGCTATCCCACACAGAGCCCCACTGAATATGGTGGGGCTTTGTGTGGGAACCGCAAGCAAGGCCGCGGCCCGATCTCAATTTGAGAACCGCAGACATAGCCACCTCTTGCGGAGGGGCGTATAATCTGCCTCCATCTGGCGCGGTCTCTCCCAACTCTGACGTAGGTCCAATGATTTTCAGCTAACCAGAGCACCGTTTCTTTACCGCTTTATCGGAATTCCAGCCAAGTCAGCCGCGCCTTTCTTTTTATTTTATTCACCCGGATTTTGTGGGTCGGCGCCGGTTGCGGCGAGGCTGTCAAAAAAATTGCAAATTTCCTGCAGAGCGGCGGCCCGGATGGCAATTTCCTGGGGGTGGCAGAAGGCAGAAAGGTAGTTCCTGGGGTAGGTGTTTTTGATCCGCCTCAGAGCGGCCAGGGTAGTGACAAGGTTGCCGCTCAATTCCCACCATTCCGTCACAAACTCCACCGCATTCTCCGGGAGGGTCATGGCAATAAGTCCTCCCTGGCTTCGAAGCGCAACCTCAGGGCGGGGTTAGCCACCGATGTCGGGCCGGGCAGGCCTGTGCGGACCGCGCCAGCCCGGAAGAGACCTTTTTCCCGAATTGTGCATCAAATTCAGTGCTGGCCGAATGCGGAGAACAACATGCAAGGAAGCGTGGAACCAATTCGCACATTGGCCGACGTGATGAATTACCTGGACCGCGCCTACTGCCGCGGCTCCATCGTGGAGTGGGTGCGCACCGCTCCGGAAGGCGCCGCCTACAGCATCGTGCGCCAGCTTTTTGTGCAGGTAGTGGAAGAGTCCGGCAGGACCAGCAACCTCTTGCAGGCGGCATAGCCCGAGGGCGGAGCAGGGCCAGTTTTCCGTTTAAGCGGCAGCCCTCCGGAACTCGGTCGCCGCCCTCCATTTCTCCTGGAATTTAACCATGCCCGCCGGGCGCGCGGCTTCCGCTTCTTTCTTTCCTGAAAACTTATACCCCATAGGGGTATAATGTATATAAGAGACCTAAGGAGGAAACGTGGGCAGCAAACAGAATCGGCCCCGGCACGCCGCTGCCATGAGCGAGACGCTGAAAGGCCGCCTGCTGCTGCGGCTGAAGCGCATTGAAGGCCAGGTGCGCGGGCTGCAGCGCATGGTGGAAGAAGAGCGTTACTGTCCGGACGTGATGGAGCAGGTTTCGGCGGTGCAGGAGTCTTTGCGCTCCGTGGGCCAGTTGCTTTTGCGCAACCACCTTCAGCACTGCGTGACCGGGGCGGTTCGTTCGGGAAGCGAAGCACGGTCCAATCAGGTATACGACGAACTGGCGTCGCTGTTTTTCAAGCACGCGCGTTGAGGTGGGAGATGGCGGAATTTGTGGAAGATCCGGTATGCCACATGAAGGTGGACCCGGCCAAGGCACGGGCCCAGGCGGAGCACCAGGGCAAAACCTATTACTTCTGCTGTCCTGGTTGTGCGCAGAAGTTCCAGGCAGAACCAGAGCGATATCTGGCTCCTCAGGCGGGCGGACTGGTGCAGCTGGGCGCCCCGGGGAAGAGCAGCGCGCGCCCGGGAGCGATGGCACGCTCGGATTTGGTGACGCTGGGAGGCGCAAGCAGCACCCCCGCGCCGGCCACGGCTTCAACCGGTAGCGGTGCGGTTTATACCTGCCCCATGGACCCGGAAGTGCGCCAGGCAGGGCCCGGCCCCTGTCCCAAGTGCGGCATGGATTTGGAGCCTGAGGTGGCGGCGCCCGCCCCGGTGAAGGTCGAGTACACCTGCCCCATGCACCCGGAAATTGTGCGCGACCTGCCGGGTGCATGCCCCATTTGCGGCATGGACCTGGAGCCGCGCACGGTCACGGCGGCTCCGGAAGAAAACCTCGAACTGCGCAGGATGAAGCGCCGCTTCTGGATGAGCGTGGCGCTGACCGCGCCCCTGCTGGCAATTGCCATGACCGGCATGGTGGCGCATGTCGGGGTCGGAGCACGGTGGTTGAATTGGATTGAACTGGCGCTGGCTACGCCGGTGGTGCTGTGGGCGGGCTGGACATTTTTCCAGCGCGGCTGGGCGTCGGTGGTCAACCGCAGCGCCAACATGTTCACCCTCATCGCCATGGGCATCGGCGTGGCTTATGTGTACAGCGTGGTGGCCACCATCGCCCCAGGAATTCTGCCTGCGTCCTTCCGCGGAATGGATGGCGCCGCGCACGTCTACTTCGAAGCCGCTGCTGCCATCACCGCACTGGTGTTGTTGGGACAGGTGCTGGAGTTGAAGGCGCGCAGCCAGACCTCCAGCGCTCTTCGGGCGCTGCTCGACCTCTCGCCTAAAATCGCCCGCCGCCTGCGTGATGACGGCCGGGAAGAGGATGTCACTCTGGACCGCGTTCATCCTGGCGACCGCCTGCGCATCCGTCCCGGGGAGCAGGTTCCAGTGGACGGGGTGGTGCTGGAAGGCTCCAGCCCGGTGGACGAGTCCATGGTTACCGGGGAATCCATAGCGGTCGAAAAGGCGCCGGGCAGCCGCGTGGTCGGGGGCACGGTGAACGGCGCCGGCGCGCTGGTAATGCGAGCGGAGCGGGTGGGCAGTGAAACCCTGCTGGCGCAAATCGTGCGCCTGGTAAGCCAGGCCCAGCGCAGCCGTGCGCCCATCCAGCGAATTGCCGACCGCGTTTCCGCCTGGTTCGTGCCCACCGTGATCGCTATCGCCGTCGTGACGTTTATCTGCTGGGCGATTTGGGGGCCCCAGCCGCGCCTGGCCTACGCCATTGTGAACGCAGTGGCGGTGCTGATCATCGCCTGCCCCTGTGCCCTGGGCCTGGCCACGCCGATAGCCATCATGGTGGGAACAGGACGCGGCGCCCGCGCCGGCGTGCTCATCAAAAACGCGGAGTCGCTGGAAATCCTGCAGAAGGTGGACACGCTGGTGGTGGACAAAACCGGCACCCTCACCGAGGGTAAGCCAAGGGTCATGTCGGTGCTGCCGGCGGACGGGCTGGAACAGGCCGAACTGCTGCGCCTGGCCGCCAGCCTGGAGCGGGGCAGCGAGCATCCGCTGGCTTCCGCTCTGGTGCGCGCGGCCGGGGAACGCAAGCTGGCGCTGGCCGAGGCCAGCGAATTTCGCTACCTCACCGGACGGGGCGTTACCGGGCGGGTGGAGGGCCGGGAAGTGGCGGCCGGAAACGAGCGCCTGTTCGAGGAAATCGGGGTGCCGGCCGCAGATTTGCTTTCGCGCGCACAATCCTTGCGCTCGGAAGGGCAGACCGTCATTCTGCTGGCCGTGGATCGCCAGCCGGCGGGAGTGATCGGCATCGCCGACCCCATCAAGCAGTCCACTCCGCAGGCGATCAGCGAGCTGCGCGCCGACGGCGTGCGCATCATGATGCTCACGGGAGACAGCCGG
>DATGGJ010000076.1:0-2666 GCA_035308585.1 Terriglobales bacterium | reverse complement strand
GCAGCCTGCAGGAAGGACAACAGGTCCAGTTCGACGTCGTAAAAGGGCCCAAGGGCTGGCAGGCAGAGAACGTAAAACCGCTGTAAACATTTGAAGCACCAGCCAAAAAAGGGGCGGCTCAGAGCCGCCCCTTTTGCTTTTGTTAGGCGCGGGCGGAATCTGATATTGGCAAAAGACCCAGGCGCCGGATGGCGTGCTGGCGGATGCCCTACGGGATGACCAACTGGGCCCTCTCATCCGCTTTCGTTGGCCTGCTAAGACATCCGCCAGAGTCTCTCTCTGCATCTGGTATGGCTAGCGTACAGCCCGGGGGCAGGGGTAAGCTCATAGCCGACCATGGGCCCCGAACTCTGTGTCGCGGCGCCGCACGACGCAGCAGGTGTTCATCTTGCCGAAAAGAAAGCATCTTCAGACTGAGAAAGGAAAAACTGCACCCGCAAGCGCGGTTTCAGGATCAGCCGGAGCGGATGAGCCCAGCGAGCTAAAAGAATTCGTTGACAACTATCTGACCCTGGCAGATAAGGCCCTCGGTTTCATGCGCCGGCCAGGCCCCAACAACCAACTCACCATTTCGACCTGCCTGCACTGCCAGCACACCATAGCCGCCAGCAATCTCAAGCTGCTGGCCTTCGCCGAAAACCTGCACGTGTGTCCAGCAAAGCAGCCGGCGCCTTCCCCGCACAAAAACCAAGCTGCCTGAGCGCCTAAGCTATTTTCGGAGGAACCCGGTTTCGCGTACTCCTGCGTGTACGCAACAGTTGGGGGCCGGAGGCAGCAGCCTCCGTAAGCCAGACCCGGGGAGTGCCCCGCAGGGATTCAGCGTAATTGAGGTAGGTGTCGATGGAGGCCACAACTACGCGGGCATCAATTGTAATCAGGTCAAGGCCCGCGAGCTGGAAGCGTATCCAGGCGTCAATGACGATGCCTTTGTCCAATACGCGATCCAGCACATCGAGAAGACGGGTGCCGCCGGGCTGGTATTCGACGACCATGGCGCAGCTAAGGAACGAACCTCAGTCTCTGCTGCCGGCTCGTGGGCGGCCCGGGACCCTTGCGGGCTGACCCCAGAAAAAAAATTGCCGCACTCGGAATCCGGCATGGATTCGGTCTTGCCTAGACGGTGGCGCGCGGCTGTGTAGCTGAACGATGCGATGCCCTGCCTGTCACCAAAGATGCCCCCGAATGGCGAATGCAGAGTTCCACAACTGCTACTATGCGGAGAAACGCGCAATCTTCGGCATGACGGCTACAAACCTCAATCCAGTGCAGCTCGGGAGCGTTCTGGCGGCGGTGGGGCTGTTTCTGGCAGCCCTCCTCGTCCGCTGGCCGCCCATTGGCTCCGTGCTGGAGCAGATACGTATCTTGCCGGCATTTCGAAAGCTTGCGCGGCGGCGCACCTGGGCCATTGTGCTGGTCTCCCTGATCGCCTTTGGAGGTGATGCGCTGGTCAGCTGGTGGAAGCCGCCGCTGCCCGTGGCGCCGGACGAATTCAGCTATTTGCTGGGAGCCGATACCTTTGCCTCCGGCCGGGTGACCAATCCCACGCCTGCTCAGTGGGAGCAGTTTGAAACGCCGGAAGTGCTGGTTCGTCCCAGCTACCAGTCAAAGTATCCACCCGGGCAGGCGCTGTTTCTGGCTGCCGGGCAGCGGCTGGCGGGGAGTCCACTGGCCGGCGTATGGCTGAGCTCGGCGCTGGCCTGCGCCGCTCTTTGCTGGATGCTGCAGGCGTGGGTGGGGGAAACGTGGGCGCTGTACGGCGCCCTGTTGGCGGCGTTTCAGTTGGCGTTCTTTGGACACTGGGCCCAAAGCTACTGGGGCGGCATGGTGGCGGCGTTGGGTGGAGCCTTGCTTTACGGCGCGGTGCGGCGAATCGCGAGTCAGGACAGCGGCTGGGCCCGTGCCCGCAATGCTCTTTGGATGGCGCTGGGGCTGGTGCTTCTGGCCAACACGCGCCCCTTCGAAGGCCTGCTGGCTTCGCTGCCTGCGGGTTGGGCATTATTCGCGCAGGGGTTGGGCGCGCGGGATGGCTGGCGCCGTTTCGCCCGCGAGGTTGCGGTGCCCGCCGGCGCGGTTGGCTTGTTGGGCGCGTTTCTGATGTTGACGTACAACCAGCGTGTGACCGGGAATCCCTGGCACCTGCCGTACCAGGTGTACGAACAGCAATACGACGCCGTGCCAGGCTTCATCTTTCAGCGCCTGCGTCCCTGGCCCCTATTGCAGGACGCGGCCATGAAGGCGGCCGCGGTGGACACGCTGGCGGCCTGGCGATGGGCCCACGGTTCCTACCGCCTGGCGTTTGTCACCAGCAAGCTTTTCGGCCTTTGGCAGTTTGCATTCGGAGCCGCGCTCTCACTGCCATTCCTGTTGCTGGTATGGGCTGAGCGCTGGCCCCGCACGCTGCGGATCACACAGGCGATCGTCTTCACGGCGGTGCAGGGACTGGCAGTCATCCGCTTTTTATTCTGGCCCTCCCCGAGCCTCGTGGGGACGGTGACGCTGCTCGCGGCATTGCTGGTGCAGGCAGTGCTGCTGGTGTGTTTCTTTCCCGATTTCTGGGAACGGGTTGCGCTCGCCGCCATGGGGCTGGTCGCCGTGGGGCTGGCGCTGGAAACCTGGCGTTTTCATTCCCACTACATCGCCCCGGTGGTGCCCCTGGCTTTCGTGCT
>DATGGJ010000075.1:0-2575 GCA_035308585.1 Terriglobales bacterium | reverse complement strand
TTCGTATTCTTTCTCGCCGACGCGCAAGCTGGAACGGCTGCCAAAACTATTTGCCGACATGAGTGCCCCTTTGCTGGGTGTTCAAACTATTAGTGTAAAACCTTCGGCGGAGTATGTGGTAGTGCGGCGCATCGCAGGCGTCGCCAATCAGCAGCGCCATGCATGGTTCTCCGGGTTGCTCCGTTTAGGGAGAAACGTAACTTGCGCAATGCCAGCCGAAGGCCATGGCGGAGAAGCGAGCTTCGCTCGCCTGCACCGGCAGGTATCGCCCGTTTGACAGCAGCTTCAGTTGCACCCTAACCTGAATTGTTCCGAACAACGGCAATGAAAATTCTGGTTATCGGCGGGGGCGGGCGAGAGCATGCCCTGGTATGGAAACTGCGCCAGTCTCCGCGCGTCTCTAGAGTGTATTGCGCGCCCGGGAACGGCGGCATTTGCCAGGAAGCGGAGTGCCTGCCGGCGGATGTGAGGTCGCTGGAATCGCTGGTGGAGGCCGCACAACGGGTGCGCCCCGACCTTACCGTCGTGGGCCCGGAGCTGCCACTTAGTCTAGGCGTAGTGGATGAGTTCACTCAACGTGGCTGGCGAACCTTTGGTCCGACGCGGGCGGCCGCGCAACTGGAGGCCAGCAAGACCTTCGCCAAGGAATTCATGCAGCGCCACCGCATACCCACGGCTCACTACGCCGTGTGCAGCTCGCCGGGAGAAATCAAGCACGCGCTCGGGCACTTCCACCTGCCGGTAGTAGTCAAGGCTGACGGCCTGGCCGCGGGCAAGGGCGTGGTCATCGCCAAGACCAGGGAAGAAGCCTCAGCCGTGGCCGTGGACATGCTTTCCGGCAAGATGCTGGGCGAAGCCGGCAGCCGCGTGGTCCTGGAAGAGTGCCTGCAGGGTGAAGAGCTTTCCTTTCTGGTGGTAAGCGACGGCGAACGGGTGGCCCCGCTGGTGGCCGCGCAGGATTACAAGCGGGTGGGAGAGGGCGATACCGGACTTAACACCGGCGGCATGGGGGCGTATTCCACCGACGACATGATTGACGCCCAGATGCGCGACTGGCTGGTGACCCATATCGCCCGGCCGGTGGTGGAGGGCATGAAGTCGGAGGGCATGGAGTATCGCGGCGTGCTCTATTGCGGCTTAATGATGACTGCTACCGGGCCCATGGTGCTGGAATTCAACTGCCGCTTTGGCGACCCCGAAACCCAGCCCATCCTCATGCGTCTGGAAAGCGACCTGGTCTCGGCCATGGAAGCCGCCATCGAAGGCCGGGTGAGCGATGGCGATTTCAAGTGGTCGCCCCAGCCGGCGGTGTGCGTGGTGGTGGCTTCCGGCGGCTATCCCGGGACCTTCGCTGCCGGCAAGAAGATTGTTGGCCTTGAGCAGGCTTCCCGGCAGCCGGGCGTGAAGGTATTCCATGCCGGCACCAGCTACCAGGATGGAACTTACTACGCGACCGGGGGGCGAGTGCTGGGAGTGACGGCACGGGCTGACACCCTGAGGCAAGCCGTGGAACGTGCCTATGCCGCCGTTTCCGGCATCGGATTTGAGGGCATGCAATACCGCAAAGACATCGCCGCGAAAGCGGTAGGAAAGTAGCGCCGCCGTCACCGGCAGCCGGTTCTGCGGGCCTTGCCCGCACGCCAGGGCGAGACGCCCTCGCGACTGCCGGCCAGAGGCCGGCGTTACATATTTTGCAAAAGGAGCAGAGAATTGGCGGGAAAAAGACTGGTATCCATCGTAATGGGCAGCGACTCCGACCTGGAGATCATGCGCGAGGCGGCGAAATCGCTGGAGGAGTTTGGCATCGGTTATGAAATGGATGTGACCTCAGCCCACCGTTCGCCGGCGCGCACCGCCGAATATGCCGCCAAGGCGGCGGAGCGGGGCATCCGGGTGATCATCGCCGGAGCCGGCGGCGCCGCCCACCTGGCGGGCGTAATCGCCGCCCACACCACCCTGCCGGTCATCGGCGTGCCCATCCCTTCCACGTCGCTACAGGGTATGGATTCGCTGCTGGCCACGGTGCAGATGCCGGCGGGCATTCCCGTGGCCACCGTCGCCATTGGCAAGCCGGGCGCCACCAACGCCGGCATTCTGGCGGCGCAGATATTGGGCGTGAGCGACGCCGGAATCGCCACCCGGCTCATCGCCCACAAGCAGAAGCTGGCCCAGGGAGTGGAGGCCAAATCGCGCAAGCTGCAGGAAGCCCTCAAGAGTTGAGTCCGCAGCCCGAATCCCATGAGTACAGCCGTCCTCCTATGAGCCGTGTGGGGGGATAGCCGCCCTGGTATGAACTGTGTGGGGACATCCGCCCTCGGCTGTCCGGGCGAGCGCAGCTCGCCTTTCCAGCGGAGGTGAGCTCTGCTCGCCTGGTCTACGTACTTTGTTGGATCATCTCCCACGCCCCCTTTACATCCTCCCACGTGGTTCCCAGGTTGCCGATGGCCAACCGCAGCACATAACGTCCGCCAAGCTGGGTGTGGGAGATAAAAAACTTCCCCGAGGCGTTCACCTTCTCGAAGATCCGGCGGTTATCGTCGTCCGACCCCTTGTAGCGGAAGCAGACCACCGAAAA
>DATGGJ010000074.1:0-6583 GCA_035308585.1 Terriglobales bacterium | reverse complement strand
GTGGGGCTGCAGCCAAGCAAGTGCTCGGCACAGGCGTTTGTGTACGACGGGACGCAGGCGTGGGCGGTGGGGATGGTGAATCAGTAGGAGCGGGAGTTGGTAGTTGGTAGGTGGTAGTTGGTAGTTGGTAGGTGGTAGATGGTAGTTGGCGGTGCAAGGCAGAGAGGCGAGCTTCACTCGCCCGCACAGGCGACGGCGCCTGTGCCCACACGGAACCTGTGCTGGCGTGCTTAAGCCGGCTGGGCACTTGGGCCCGCTCCCGTTGAATCGGCCGCTCCCGCGACACCGGCTTTTTCCTGATTCAGTTCCCGAGCCGCTTTGCGTCCCAACGCGGTGAGCATGGAGCGCGTGACCCGGGTTTCGCTTTCCCGACCCAAGTGGCGCTCGCGGCCCTCGCCCTCGGCCCGCGGCAATACCCGGTTCACCAACCCAAGAAGGTCGGCGGTGGCGCCCGGGGCCAGGCCATGAATGAGCGCCAGGGCTTTGGCTTGGGGAGTCAGGATGAGCTCCGCCTGGCCGCGACGAATGGCGGCCACAATGCGGCGCGAGGCCCGGCGCGCGCTCATCGCCGAAACCGGCAGCGTAGCTCCCAGGCTGAACCAGGTGAACTCGTCTTCGTTCTTACCCTTGAAATAGGCATTGAGGTGCGATCCGGTGCGCATCAGACCGGGCACAACGGTCGTGATCTTGATGCCGTGGCGCCCCAGTTCCGTCCGCAAGCCTTCAGAAAATCCCACGGCCGCGAACTTGGCGCAGCTGTAAGGCAGCAGGTGTGGCACGCTTACTTTGCCCCCAATGGAAGTGATGTTGGCGATATGGCCGCTGCCCCGCTGCTTCATCTGGGGCAGCACCGCCAGAGTGGGGTACACCGTGCCCCAGAACATCACGTCCATGGCTTCCTGGAAGTCCACCAGGGTTTGCGCTTGGAGCGGGCCCACCTGGATGACACCGGCGTTGTTCACCAGCACGTCAATGTGCCCGAAGCGCGCCGTGGCCTGATTGATCAGCGACTGCACTTCATCCTGCACGCCCACGTCGCAGGTGACGGCGAGGACCTCGGTGGTCATGGCGGCCAGGCGGGCGCGCGCCGCTTCCAGTTCGCGCTGGTCGCGGGCACAGATGACCAGCCGGGCGCCTTGCGCGGCGAACTCCTCTGCCAGAGCAAGGCCGAGGCCGCGCGAGCTGCCGGTGATCAGGACCACCTTGCCGGCCAGGCTTTCTCCGGAACGCACCCGCTGATACAGTTTCCAACCTGCCAGCCCCACGCCGACGCCGGCCAGAGTGGCCATCCCCGCCGTAACTCCCGCGCCAATTCCCACCGCTGTTTTGAGACGCATGATTGCCCTCCGCGGGTAAGATGCGCAGTTGATCTGGTATGTACCCACGAAATTTGCGGCACGGGTGGCGCACAGCGACAGGGGGCTGAAGCCCAGTTTCCAAAACCCTCCTATTCGCCGGTCTGAAGCCGGGCGCTCCACGGTGGGGCGTGGCGATGGCACGCGGGCGAGGGCGCCCGCGCCACAAGGTCATGCCTTGGCACCACATTGAAGCCGGCAGCCGAACCCGATACAATTCCCGCCCAATCGAGCGTTTGGGGGAGAAAGATGATGGCAACTTCGGGGAAAGCTGCGCAGTTAGACGAATCGAAGCTAAACGCCTTCATGCAGAAGGCGGTGATGGACATGGGCGCCGCCATGCATGCCACCCTGGTGGTGGTGGGCGACAAACTGGGGCTGTACAAAGCCATGGCGGGCGCGGGCTGGCTGAGTTCCGCCGAACTGGCGGAGAAGACCAACACCACCGAGCGCTACGTGCGAGAGTGGCTGAACGCCAACGCGGCCAGCGGCTATGTGGTGTATGACGCCGCCACCCGGCGATACCAACTGCCACCGGAACAGGCCTTCGCGCTGACGGTGCACGACCTGCCGGGCGCTTTTCATATCATCTCCTCCTGCTTCAAGGATGAACCCAAGATCACGCAGGCTTTCCGCACCGGCGAGGGAGTGGGCTGGCACGAACACGACACCAACCTGTTCTTCGGCACCGAGCGCTTCTTCCGCCCCAACTACGAGGACAACCTGCTGAGCTCGTGGATTCCGGCGCTGGAAGGAGTGAAGGAAAAGCTGAAGGCGGGGGCCGCGGTGGCCGACGTGGGCTGCGGGCATGGCGCTTCCACGACGCTCATGGCCAAAGCCTTTCCCAAGTCGCGGTTTTACGGATTCGACTACCACAGCGGTTCCATTGAATATGCCCGGCACGTGGCTGGGCGGGACGGCCTGCTGGACCAGATCAGCTTCGAGGTGGCCAGCTCCAAGAGCTATCCGGGCAACGGCGGCTACGACCTGGTCACATTTTTCGATTGCCTGCACGACATGGGCGATCCCACGGGCGCGGCCAAGCATGTGCTTTCCACACTGAAGAAAGATGGAAGCTGGATGATCGTGGAGCCCTTCGCCAATGACCGGCCGGAGGAAAATCACAATCCCATCGGGCGGGTGTTCTATTCCGCTTCCACCATGATCTGCACGCCCGCGTCGCTGGCCCAAGAGGTAGGCGCGGGATTGGGCGCGCAAGCGGGCGAGGAATGCATTCGCAAAGTGGTTACCGCCGCGGGCTTCACGCGCTTCCGGCGCGCCGCCCAGACGCCCTTCAACCTGGTGTTCGAAGCGCGGCCTTAAGCGAGGGTGGGACGGAAGGTGCGGCGTTTTCGGCTCTTGGCCTGTTGAAGCGCTGAAAGATCAGGACGGAGGCGGGCTAATCCATGAGGGAGAAGGCCTGGTCACAGCGGAAGGCGATGGCGTACCTGCTCTGGGGAGTAATTTCGTCCACCCGAATTACTTCGCCGGTGCCGCTGAGGCGGATGCTGCGCTCCAGGCGGGATTCCAGCACCAGGACCAGTTCGGTGCGCAGGCCCACGGGCAGCGTCTTTTCGGCCAAGAGAAGCACACCGTCCTTGCTGACGTTTTGGGTAACGGCGGAGAAGGAATCGGCTTCGCCCTCGAGTGGGCGAACGAAAGCGGGCTGCCTCAGGGGAAAGCGGCGGCTTTTGCGACGTTCCGGTTCGTGCATGTGAGCTGTGCCGCACTCCGCACCGTACACGGGCCAGAGCTGTACATCATGGTCCCGCGCGGGGTGCGTCGTCCAGTACTAAATTGCACTGCGTCATTATCTTGCCGGGGCAAAGAGGATGTAAGTGATTTGCAAGGTTCGGGAAAGGGCTGAGAAAGCGGGGCAAGGGAGCGGGAAGGAAGCTCAGTCAACCATCAGGGTGCCGCGCACTTCCTCGGCATGCTCGCGGGAGGGATTTTTGCGCGCCGGCTGGGGAGGCGGGGTGGCGTTTTCCCCTTCACCTTCGCGGTGGCTGAGCGCGTAGAGCACGAGCTCGACGCGGCCGGAGATGCCCAGCTTATCGAAAATGCGGAAGAGATAATTCTTAACCGTGTGCTCGCTCAAATTGAGCTGCTTGGCAATCTCGCGATTGGTGAGGCCTTCAGCGACGCAGGAGACCACCTGTTCCTCGCGTTTGCTGAGCAGGCTCTTGCCCTTGGCGTTGACAATGTGGAGGGGCGCCACCTGGCCGAGGGCTTCCAGCACGAACTGCAGTTCGCCATTGTTGGCCCAGATCTGGCCCTGGTGCACGCACACAATGCATTTGCAGAGCATTTTGAAGGACTGAGAGCGGCAGAAAATGCCGCGGGCTCCACCCCGGAAGGCGTCCACCACCAGGTCGCGGTCGGAAGAATCCAGCAGGAGGATGGTGCGGGTGCGGGGATGGGAGGCGCGCAGCTCGCGCAATAGCTGGAAGCCGCTGAGGGAACCATCCTGCAGGTTGGCGCTGATGACCGCCACTTGCGCTTCCTCCTGCTGCAGGAAGCCCATGACCTCGCTCATGCTGGTAGCACAACCGACCACGCGGAAGTTATTGTTGCGCTGCAGGGAACTGGTGAGCAACTGGCAGGCCATGCGGTTCTCATCGGCCACCAGCACGCTGATGGCTTTCTCCGATTGTGGAACTGCGTGTACCGACACCGGGCCTGCTCCTGTTGCAGCGAATTGTACTGGCGGCGCCCTGCGGCCTACAAGAAAATTGCCCAACCTGGCGCTATGTACCAGGGAAAACAACAGCTGATTTTTGCGACGCTACCTGCATGACAACCATATCACGGCGGTAAGGCCGCACAAGGTTACTATGGTGCGCTTAATCCCGCTAAGTGTAAAGGCTGTAACTGCTTGCAAACCATCCGGTTATTGAACCCCCGGTTCGACACATAGAGAAGCCAGACTTAATCGCGGTTGGGCGTTGAGGCTGTTCTTCTCTAGTGCGTTGGACTCCATTTTTGCCTCAACCGAGCCGAATTCTGCCTCAACCCCTTTGCCATCCTTCCTGCCCCGACAGCCGTACCCAGCCAGCGCCGGTTTGGAGACGAGCATCCAGTTGTAGCTAGATGCGCAAACGGGGTAGTTTAGTAAAGGCGGAACCGTCTTCGACAACGGGGCGGGAAGGGCAACATAAAGGGGTAAGGATTCATGGGTTCGGCAGTCGGGTTGCAACTGGAAAACCGGGAGAGGGCGGGCGGGGGTGAGAGTGAGGCGCCAGCCACGGCGGGCACACAGACGCAGTGGTACGCGGCTTACACCCGGTCGCGGCACGAGAAAGTGGTGGCGGAGACGCTAGAAAAGCGCACGGTAGAGCATTTTCTGCCGCTCTATGAAACGGTGCGCACGTGGAAAAACGGACGCTTCAAGGTGCAGTTGCCGCTTTTTCCCGGCTACTTATTTGTGCACATAGCGTTGTGCGACCGCTTGCAGGTATTACAAGTGCCCGGGGTAGTGCGACTGGTGGGATTCAAAGGAGTGCCGGCGGCTCTGCCTCAGGATGAAATAGAAATTATGCGCAATGCGCTGCGCAAAGGCATTGAAGCCGAGCCTCACCCGTATCTCAGGGTGGGACAGAGGGTACGCATCACCAGCGGGCCAATGGAAGGACTGCAGGGGATTCTGCTGCGGCGGCGGGGCAGGCCGCGCGTGGTAGTATCTGTAGATCTCATAATGCGCTCAGTGGCCCTGGATATTGATGCCGCCCAAGTTGAGCCGGTGAAAATGAACCTGCCCGCGCGCGCCGCTCGCTGATCAAGAGCATGTACCTGAAATTCTATGGCCTGCGGGAAGAACCGTTCGGAGCAACGCCGGACCCCCGCTTTTTGTATCCCAGCGCGACCTACCAGGAGGCGCAAGCCACACTGGAGTACGGCATCCGCTCGGGGCGGGGCTTCACCGCGCTGATCGCCCGGCCGGGCATGGGGAAAACCACGCTTCTGTTTCATCTTCTGGAACGCTACTCCTCGGCGGCGCGCACCGCCTTTATTTTTCTGACCCAGTGCGATTCGCGGGAGTTTCTGCGCTACCTGATGACGGAGCTGGGAGCGGACACCGGAGAGACGGATTTCGTGCGCCTGCAGGACCAGTTCGGGCAGCTGCTGGCAAGGGAGGCGCGGGCGGGCAAAAAAGTGATCGCGGTGGTGGACGAGGCGCAGAACCTGGACGTGAGCGTGCTGGAGACGGTGCGGCTGCTTTCCGATTTTGAAACACCGCGCGCCAAGCTGCTGCACATCATCCTGACCGGGCAGCCGGAGCTGGCGGAGCGCCTGGCCTCGCCCGCCCTGCTGCAGCTGCGGCAGCGCATTTCCCACCTGGTGCGGCTGGAGCCGCTAAGCGCGGCGGAAGTGAACCGCTACATTGACCACCGCCTGCGGGTGGCGGGCTATTGCGGGCCGCCGCTGTTCACGCCCCAGGCGCGCGCCCTGCTGGTGGAGCGCAGCGAAGGCATTCCGCGCAACATCAACAACCTGTGCTTCAACGCCCTGTCGCTGGGCTTTGCCATGTCGCAGAGGAGCATTGGGCCCGAGCTGGTGGCGGAAGTTTCCGCCGACCTGGATTTCGAGGGTCTGCGCACGCAGAAGGAAGAGCAGGCAGCTTTCAGTTCGGCACCGGCAGCCGTGGCCAGTCCACCGGCGCCGGTTGCCAGTGAGCAAGCCGCCAGCGCCGCCATTCCGCCGGCACTTGTGGCCAGCGCGCCGACGGCCGCGGCGGGGAGTTCGGCGGAGCCAGCCAGCCGCGCGCCAAGGGAGTCCGTGTCCCTTCCCGCGCCTGCGGCCAGCGTGCCAAGGGTTGCAGCGTCCAGTTCGCCCACGCCGGTTGCCAGCGAGCAAGCCGGCACCGCAGCCAGTCCGCCCGCGGCCAGCGCACCGACCGCCCCGGTGGCGAGTTCGCTGGAGCCGGAGGCCGCGGCAGAGGCGAGTTCACCTTCAGTTCCGGCGGAGGAAACGGCAGAGGAGACGGTGCGCCAGGAGCCGCCCGCTGATGAAGACCCGGCGGAAGCCAAAGAAATGCCGGCTGCGGCCCGGGCGAGGCAGGAACTCCCTATTGACCGAGCTGCTGCGCACCGTTTGACGAGAGAAGAGCCGGCGGCTATGCCGGCAGGTCCGGTGCTGGCACGCGAGCCGCAACCGGTGCCGGCGGCCGCCTTCCCGGCACAAGAAGTGGCAAGCGCGGGCAATCTGGCGCTGCGCATTATGCCGGCGGA
>DATGGJ010000073.1:0-9661 GCA_035308585.1 Terriglobales bacterium | reverse complement strand
TCCAGCCATAACGTTTGATCTTGTGGTGCAGCGTGACCCGGTCAATGCCCAGCACTTCGGCGGCCCGGGTCTGGTTCCAGCCGCAGCCTTCCAGCACCCGCAGGATATGCGCCTTCTCAATTTCCTCCAGCGACTTGGAGGCCGTGCCATTGTGATTGCGCGGCTTGAGGATGAAGTCGTGCTCCCGTAGCTCCGGCTCTTGCGCCACCACCATGGCGCGTTCAATGGCGTTTTCCAGTTCCCGCACGTTGCCCGGCCAGTCGTTCTGCTGCAGCGCGTACATCGCCTCCGGCGCCACCCGGTTGATGCGCTTGTTCATGGCCTGGGAGAACTTTTGCACAAAATGCTCCACCAGCAGCGGTATATCCTCCGCCCGCTCGCGCAGCGCCGGCAGCTCGATGCGGAAGACGTTCAGGCGGTAAAACAAATCGGGGCGGAACTTGCCCTCCTCGATCAGCGCCTCCAGGTTCTTGTTGGTGGCGGCTATGCAGCGGAAATCCACCTTGATGGGCTGGTTGCTGCCCACCCTGGTAATCTCGCGCTCCTGCAACACGCGCAGCAGGTCGGTCTGGGTCTTCAGGCTGATATCGCCGATTTCGTCCAGGAAAACCGTGCCTCCTTCGGCGATCTCAAACTTGCCTTTTTTCCGGTATTGCGCCCCGGTAAAAGCGCCCTTTTCGTGCCCGAAGAGCTCGCTCTCCAGCAGGGTTTCGGTGAGCGCGCCACAGTGGATCACAACCAGCGGCTTGTATCGCCGGGGACTGGCGGCATGGACCGCCCGTGCCACCAGCTCCTTGCCCGTGCCGCTCTCCCCTGTAATCAGCACGGTGGCATCGGTGGGGCCGACGGTCTCGATGGCCTCCAGCACCTTCTGCATGGAGGCACTCTTGCCCACCAGATCAGGGGGACGCAGCGCCTCGGCCACGGTCTCCTTCAATACGATGTTTTCCTGCTGGGTGCGGCGGTGGGAGAGGGCGTTCTTCACCAAATGGGCAATCTCGTCCGGATCCAGCGGCTTGGTCACGTAATCATAAGCGCCATTTTTCAGCGCCGCCACCGCCGTCTCTACTGAGGCGTAGCCGGTCATCATGATCACGATCAGCTGCGGATCCACCTCGTGCAGCCGCCGCTGCAGCTCGATTCCGTCGGTGCCCGGCATCTTGATGTCCAGCAGGGCGGCGTCCCAGCGCTGCTCCGCTACCCGGGAGAGAGCCTCGCTGGCGCTCTCCGCCGTGCCCACTTCGTAGCCCTCTTCGCGAAACCATTTGTTCAGCGAGTCGCGCACGCTATGTTCGTCGTCCACAATCAGCAGCTTGCCTTGGCCGTTCACGTTCATCACCTCGCTTGGCCGGCTGCCGTCAGTTCCATGCCTGCGGGCTGCTTAGCCCCGGCCTGTAACGGCAAACGCACCCTGAATGTTGTTCCTCGCCCCAGTTCCGACTGCGCTTCGATGGAGCCGCCATGGCGCTCCACGATGGTGCGGCTGATGGCTAGTCCCAGTCCCACGCCGTGCCCGCTTTCCTTGGTGGTAAGGAAGGGCTCGAAAATCTGCGGCAGAATCTCCGGCGCGATGCCGCAGCCGTCGTCGCGCAGGAGCAGCTCCAGCTGCCGGCCGTCAGAGCTAGCCGCCGCGCTCAACCACAAATTGCCGCCCCGCGGCATAGCGTCAATGGCGTTCATGGTCAGCGCCAGCAGCACTTGCTCGACCTGGGCTCCGTCGCAGATCACCGCCGGCAGTCCGGGCGCGATCTCCTCCTGCCACTGGATGTTGTTCAGCTCCAGCTGGTGCTGCACCAGGCGGTAGCAGCGCTTTACCACCGCGCTGATGTCGGTAGGCTGCAGGTTGATGGGCTGGGCGCGCGAGAAAGTGAGCAGGTTCTTCACCAGCTCGCCGCAGCGCCGGCTTTCCGCCGCGATCAGCTCCAGGCATTCCTCCGCCTCCCCGCGCTTGTCGCGGCCGCCATCCGGCCGTTCCATCCACTTCCGCAGCAGCTTGGCGTAGGTCAGGATGCTGGAAAGCGGATTGTTGATTTCGTGCGCCACCACCGCGGCCAGCTTGCCCACTGACGCCATTTTTTCCGCCTGTAGAACGTGTTCATGGGCGCGCTTCAGTTCGCGCGTCTTTTCCTCCACCCGATCCTCCAGGGTGCGCGCCCAGGCCGTGATCTCCTCTTCGTCGCGGCGCAGTTGCAGGCTCATGCGGTTGAAGGAATCCGCCAGCACGCCCAGTTCATCGCGCGAATCCACCTCGATCTGGTAGCCCCGCTCCCCTTCGCTGAGCTTTTGCGTGGCCGCCGTCAGCCGCTTTACCGGCTTATTCAGCACCTGCCACACGAATTGCCAGCTCAGGAATGCGATCAGCAGCACCGCTCCCACCATGTAGGCCAGCAGCTGGCGCGTGCCCTCGGACAGGCTGGCATCCGCCTTGGCCAGGCTCAGGTTGGTGTCCAGCACGCCCAGAATCTGTTGGCTGGCCGGATGCGCATGGCAGGCGGCATTGGAGCAGCGCGGCTGGTTTTCAATGGGCGTAATGACGCCCAGCACCCGGTGGCCGTTAGGCTTGTAAATACGGAATCGGTCGGGACGGTCCAGCCGCGTAAGCGGCTGCGACTGCGCGTGGCAGCCGTAACAGGCCTCCGCTCCTTTGTCCACGTTGCGGTTGACCTCGCTGGGATCGGTGGAGTAGCTGATCCTGCCTTGCTGGTCGAATATCCGCACCCGCACCACCCCGGGCTCGCCCGCGATGGTGGTCATCATGTGGTAGAGCCCTTCGCGGTCGTTGCGCAGCATGGAATAGGAGGTGCTGCGCTTGATCAGATCGCTCACCCGTTCCGCCGCCTGCAGAGTGGTGGCTTCCAGGTGCTGCCGGTGCAGTCGGATGGTGGCATATCCCAGCAGCGCGAAGATGGCCACCATGGCCCCTAGCAGCAGCAGGATGAGTTTCGCCCCCAGACTGTGGCTTAGGCTGAGGCTGCGTCGCCAGGCTTTCCCGGCTTGCTCAGTCGCCCGCATGCTCCGGCACCGCCTCTCCCACCACATTGCCACCCACCGCTACCTCGGGGTCCTCCCGTAGCGGCAGCAGTTCCTCGGCGGGGAATATGGGGAGGTACTTCACCGCCAGTCCGAATAGCGCAAATCCGGACGCGATGATCGCTCCGCTTACCGCCACCTCCGTCCAGCGCGGAATGTAGTGCAGCCCGGCGGACGACTCCATGCCCGTGATGCTCACGTTCAGCCGGTTGGTGATGAAGCCCAGCACCACCAGCACTGCCGCCAGGTACAGTCCGCCCGGAGTGGCCCGCAGTCGCCGGATTGAAAGCAGCGCCAGCGGCGCCACCATAGCCAGCAGCAACTCCAGCAGGAACAGCAGCGTTTCATAGCGCTGGTACGCGCCGGCCAACAGCCGCTGCAGCACGCCGCGATGCACCAGGTCCTCAATTCGCAGAATCGCGTAAACCGACAGCACCACCAGCAGCACCCTTCCCAACTCCTGCAGAATGGGCAATTCCAGTTGCCGCCCGAAATGCTTGGCGCTCATGGAAGATTCAAAGATGGTCATGGCCAGGCCCACTGCGATTGCCGAAAGGAAAAAGAACACCGGCAGCAGCGGCGTGTACCAGAGCGGGTGCAGCTTGTTGGGCATGATCAGGTACAACGTGCCCAGCGACGACTGGTGCAGCGTGGATAGAATCACGCCCAGCAGCACCAGAGGTATAAGCGCCTTGCGAATGATTTTTAGCGGACGCTCCAGGTGGAATCGCTCCAGCACGATGGGCGAGAACTCCAGCGCCAGCACGCTGGTGTACAGCATCACGCACCAGGCCACCTCGAACATCACCGAGTGCGGATTGCGCATCACCAGCGGGTGCCAGATGCGGTACGGCCGTCCCAGGTCAAACATCAGCGCCACGCACACCAGCACGTAGCCCAGAAACGCGGTCAGCACCGTGGGCCGCACAATGGGCTTCAGCCGCTCCAGGTTGAAGATGTGCACCGCCGCGGTCAAGGTGAAGCCCCCCGCCGCCAGCATCACCCCGCACAGCACATCGAAGCCGATCCACAGCCCCCAGGGGAACTGGTCGCTCAAATTTGTTGACGCGCCCAGACCCTCGGCGAAACGCACCACCGTGGCGTAAGCCGCTGCTGCCAGCAGCCCCGCCAGCACGGCTTTCCAGAAGCTGAACCGGAATTTCATTTCTTCCTCGCTCTCCTGGCCTCTTTTTCCGCTTTCTCCCTGGCTTCAGCCGCGGCCACTTCCTCCCGCCGGTGCGTGATCCACCACACTCCGCCCAGCATCACGCCCCCCAGGGGCACAAAATCGGGAATGCGGGAGAGCACGCGATAGGTGAGCAGAGGCAGCGGGTCGCGCGTCAGTTCGGCGGGGAATCCGAACTCCTCGAAGGGCACGCTGGAAAGCATGAGCACCGAGGTTCCGCCCACCTCGGTCAGGCCGTAAATGTGGTTCACGTATTTGCCGGGGTTCTCGCGCAAACGCTGCTGCGCTTCCTTGATCAGCTCGTCGCGCTCGCCGAACTTGGTGGCGCCGGTGGGGCAGGCTTCCGCGCAGGCCGTGGGCTTGCCGGCGGCCACCCGGTCGGCGCACATGGTGCACTTCTGTACCCGCGGCAGCGCCTTCGACCATTCATATTTCGGAACGCCGAACGGACACGCCACCATGCAGTAGCGGCAGCCCATGCAGCGGCTTTCTTCGTAAATCACCGGTCCCTCGGCGGTCTTGCGCATCGCCCCAACCGGGCACACCGAGGCGCATGCCGGGTCCTGGCAGTTCATACACATGCGGCGCATGAATTTGTCGCCCTTGGTCAGCACCACCGTGAGCTTGTGGTCCGACTGCCGCTCCTCTCCAGCTACCGTTTCGTTGTAGAGCAGCTTGTTTTTCTCAGCGCACGCCTGCTCGCACTGCTTGCAGCCGATGCAGAGCGTGGCGTCGTACAAAAGTGCCTTGCTCATGGCGTTCTCCCGTGGAATCGCTCACAGCCGAGCCCGGCCACGCCGCCTGCGGCGCAAGCAAACATGGCCGGTTGAAGGGGGAAGGGAAGGGCGGCAGCCGGGCCCAGGTCCGGCCAAAAAAGGGACCACCCGAGCTCCGCTGATTCGAAGCTCGGGTGGGCGGTCCCTGTGAGCGCTGCTTTATGGGACGTCAGGCGCGAGCCGGGGAAAGGTGCCGGACCACGCTTTAGGTCGAGCAGCCGATTTGCCATTGACTGCTTCACCGAACGCCCCCATGTCATCTCGGCCACCAGTCCCAAGCACGTGGTAGCCGCAGCGCTGCCAACGGGGACAGCAATCTGCTACTTCTTCCCCATCTCGCGGATGTGGGCTACCAGCGACTTGATCTGCTCCGGCGTGACTCCCTTCTTCTCGAAGGCGTGCATCGCCTTCTTAGTGGGGCCGCCGTTAGCGATGAAGTCGGTCAGTTCGGCATCCGACATCTTCTGTGTCTTTTCTGAGACCAGGCTGGGAATCTTGGCCGCCGGTTTGCCTTCGCCGTTGGGGCCGTGGCAGACCGCGCATTTCGCCTTGTAGAGGGCGGCGCCGTCTTGCGCCCAGGACAGGTTGGGCAGCATGATGAATAGCGCCACAGCGATAGTTCCCACCAGGATCGCGAGTTTGCTGAATTTCATGATGACGTTCCCCTCTCCGCTATGAAAATTTGGCCGCACCGAACACGGTGTGTCAGAACTCATCACTTGCCACCATGTCCTATGGCAAGTTTCAACACTGGCAGGCATAACTGCTGTGATTGGGGTCACTTTTGCAGGTGAGATACATCCGAAACGGAGGTGTCTTGCCGCACACTCCCCGATGCAGAAGGCAACAGAGGAGCGCTAACTTATTGTAAAGAAGTAGCTTATTCCGTCCCCTTTGCGCAAGGCTTGCGCCACTGTGGAAGTGCGCGGCTTCAACCGGACCAATGCTTTAAGCGAGGGGCATTTCGGCTTTAGCCGCGGTGGTTTCGGGGATACGGCCAGGTATCGCTACCCGGCTACGACACGGATCAACGGCACCATGAGCAGGGCCAGGCTGGCTAGTCCCCAGAGCACCGCCACACCACGAATTGCTCGATTTACCTTATGTAGTTTCTGCATAAGTCCTCTAATTTATTTGACACCGGCAGCGCCCATTTTGATGGCCGGCGTGCTCGGCTGGCACACTGCCGGCACACCCAGCCAGCGCAAAAACGACATCATGGGGCACCAGTTGGTTAATCCGGATTGAAACAAGTTCAGGCCGACAAAGGCGGTGAACAGGTACCAATACGGGTTTACCCAGTGTCCCAGAGCCAGCGAGGCCAGTATAAACGCGCCCGCAATCAGTCTTAAAGAACGTTCAATTGTCATAGCTTACCTCCGTAACCTTAGTCTGCACTCTGCGCCAGGGCCGGCCGCGAAGGTGTCCGCGACAGCTCTCCCCCGCGCTCGCTCAGATAATACAGAACCGGCACTGCCATGCGCGAAAGCACGGTGGAGGCCACCTCGCCCGCCATCAGCGAAATCGCCAGCCCCTGGAAAATTGGGTCGAACAGGATTACGCTGGCGCCCACCACCACCGCCGCTGCGGTCAGCAGCATGGGCCGGAAGCGCACCGCGCCCGCATCCACCACCGCCTCCGCCAGGGGCATGCCCTGCCGCCGGCGCAACTCGATGAAATCCACCAGAATGATGGAGTTGCGCACAATAATGCCCGCTCCGGCGATGAACCCAATCATGGAAGTCGCGGTGAAGAACGCTCCCATCAGCGCGTGCGCCGGCAAAATGCCCACCAGCGTGAGCGGAATCGGCGCCATAATCACCAGCGGCGTCTTGAACGACTTGAACCAGCCCACCACCAGGATGTAGATCAGCACCAGCACCGCGGCAAAGGCCAGGCCCAGGTCGCGGAACACCTCCACCGTGATGTGCCACTCGCCATCCCACTTCATGCTCAGGCGCTCGGTGGATTCCGGCAGCGTGGTGCCTGTGTACTGCCGCAACTGGTAGCCCTCCGGCAACTGGATGCGCGAGATCGGCCCTTCCATCTTCAGCAGCGCGTACACCGGGCTTTCTTCCTCCCCGGCAACATCGCCGGTCACGTAAACCACGTCGCGCAGGTTCTTGCGGTAGATGCTGGTGTCAATGGTGGTCTGCTTCAGGTTGGTGACTTCGCTGAGCGACACCTGGCGGCCGTCGGGCGCAGGCAACTTGAGCGCGCCCAGGTCCTGCATGCCGGAACGGTCGGCTCGCCCCAGTTGCACCTCAATGGGCACGTCTTCGCGGGAGTTGGGATTGTGCAGCAGTCCGGCCTCGGCGCCATTCAGCGCGATGCGCATGGTCTGGCTGACATCGGCGGCGGAAATGCCGTGCAGCGCCGCCTTGTCCAGGTCCACCTGCATGTCATATTTGGTCTGCGGGTCCTCAACGTACCAGTCCACGTCCACCACGCCCGGCGTCCGCTGAAAAATCTTCTTGATCTGCGCCGCCACCTGCGTCTGGCGCTTCAAATCGGGGCCGTAAACTTCGGCCACCATCGTCTCCAGCACCGGCGGCCCCGGCGGCACCTCGGCCACCTTGATGCGGGCGCCGAAGGGCTTGGCAATGGCCGCCAGTTGCGGCCGCAGGCGGCGCGCGATTTCGTGGCTCTGCGCGCTGCGTTCGTCCAAGGGGAGCAAGTTGACCTGAATGTCCGCCTGGTTGGGCCCGCGGCGCAGAAAGTAGTGCCGCACCAGGCCGTTGAAGTTGTACGGCCCGGAGGTGCCGGCGTAAATCTCGTAGTTGGTGACCTCGGGCTGCTGTCCCAGGTAGCGGCCCAGGGCTTGCGCCACGTGCGTGGTCTGCTCCAGGGTGGTGCCGTCGGGCATGTCAATGATTACCTGGAACTCGCTCTTGTTGTCGAAGGGCAGCATCTTCACGTGCACCCACTTCAGGGGCACAAACGCGGCTGCCGCCAGCAGCAGCACCACCACGCCGCCAAGGAAAAACCAGCGCTGGCGCGCGTCGGCAATCAGCGGGTTCATCAGCCGCCGGTAGAGGCGCGTGGTCCAGCCTTCACTTTCGTGCAGCGCGTGACCGTTCTCGCCGGCGTAATGGCGCAGCAGGCGCAGCGCCGCCCAGGGCGAAACCACGAAGGCCACGATCAGCGAAAACACCATGGCCGCCGATGCGCCCACCGGGATAGGCCGCATGTAAGGCCCCATCAGCCCGCGCACGAAGGCCATGGGCAGGATGGCGGAGATTACGGCGAAGGTGGCCAAAATGGTGGGATTGCCCACCTCATCCACCGCTTCCACCGCCACTGCTGCCAGGCTTCGGCCGCGGCTGGAAGGCAGGCGGAAATGGCGCACGATGTTTTCCACCACCACGATGGCATCGTCCACCAGGATGCCGATGGAGAAGATGAGCGCGAACAGTGTCACCCGGTTCAGGGTGTAGCCGTAGAAGTAGAAAATGGCCAGGGTGAGCGCCAGGGTGACTGGCACCGCCAGCAGCACCACGCCCGACTCGCGCCAGCCCAGCGCCACCGCCACCAGCAGCGTCACCGAGAGCGTGGCCAGCAGCAGGTGCTTGAGCAGTTCGTTGGATTTATCGCGCGCGGTCTCGCCGTAGTTGCGCGTCACCGTGACCTGCAGGTCATTGGGCAGCAGGTTGCCGCGAAGTTCCTGCACCCGGGCCAGGACGTGGTCGGCGATGATGCTGGCGTTGGTCCCCTTGCGCTTGGCCAGAGTGATGGTGACCGCGGGGTACTCGGTCCCGGGGGCGCCGGCCTGCGCGGCAGATGCTTGTGTGGCTGCGGAGCTCTTCTCCGTCCCCGCCATTTTCAGCGCGCCCGGGCCGTTGGCGAACAGAACGTAGTTGTCTGGCTCCGCTGGTCCGTCTTCCAGCTTTTGCACCACGTCGCGCAGATACACCGGGCGGCCCTGGTGCACCCCCACCACCACCTGCTGCAAATCCTCAGCCCGGGTGAAGAAGCGGCCGGCCTCGACTTGGAACTCCTGGTTGTCGCGGGCGAAGCTGCCGGCGATTTCGCGGCTATTGGCCTGCCGCAACTGCCCCACCACCGTCCCCGGGGTCAGCCCATAGGCCGCCAGTTTCTGCGTGTCCAGCACCACCCGCACCTGGCGCGGCTGCCCGCCGATCATTTTAGTTTCTGAAACGTCGTCCAGCTCTTTGAGCGACTGCTCCAGTTCGCCGGCCATGCTCCGCAGCTGGTAGCTGTTGTAGTTCGGCCCCCACAAGGTCAGCGCCAGGATTGGGACATCATCTATGGAGCGCACCTTGATCAGCGGCTGCGAGGTGCCCGGAGGAATGCGGTCGAAATTCGAGTACAGCTTGTTGTACGTCCTGACGATGGCGTCTTCTTCTTTTTGCCCCACGTAGAAGCGCACAATCACCAGGCTTACGCCCGGCCGGCTGATGGAATATATGTACTCCACGCCCGGCACCTCGCGCAGCAGTTTCTCCATGGGAATGGTGACCCGCTGTTCCACTTCCTGAGCCGACGCTCCCGGCATCTGCACGAAGACGTCGAGCATGGGCACGATGATCTGCGGCTCTTCCTCGCGCGGCGTCTGCCAGATGGCGAACGCGCCCAGCAGCAGCGCCGCGGTGATGGCCAGCGGCGTCAGCTTCGACTGGATGAAGCCGTGGGCGATGCGGCCCGCCAG
>DATGGJ010000072.1:0-5801 GCA_035308585.1 Terriglobales bacterium | reverse complement strand
AGCACGAACGTCGCGCCGCACAGCGTTTTCCTTTCCAGATTCCCGTCACCCTTCGCCTCTCCGGCGAAGTGGAATGCCGGGGCGTAACCCAGGACGTGAGCGCCCGCGGCGCTTTCATTTCCACGGACACGAAGGTGCCGGAGACCGGGGGCATCGAATTTACCCTGGTGCTGCCGCCGGAAATCACGCTCACCGAGAGCATGCGCGTGCGCTGCCGGGGCAAAGCACTGCGCGTGGAGGGCCCGGGCCTGGGCGCCAACTTTGGAGTGGCGGTGGTGGTCGAGCGCTATGAGTTTTTGTCCGAGCCCGCTGCCCCGCCGCGTTCCGCGGAACGGGCTACCGTGGCCGGCGTGGAGGATCCCGAACAGGACCCCAGCTATGGCGCTCGTGGCTATCCCTGGCGCGCCTAGTCACACCCCTTTGACTTGCCCGAGCATTTGTAAGCTTCCGGCCGACTTGACAGCCGGCATTTAAGCGCACAAAATCCTTGCCGCCGGTCGGAACCCATCCGCCCGCTTCGCGCCTTTTCGTCAGAAACAACGTGCAGGGCCCCACTCATTCCAGCAGTTAAGAACGCAAGCCGCACCTCTAACCAACCTTGAGGAGGTTTGTCTGATGATTGCCGAATCCGTTCGCCATGCTGAAAATTCCGCTCGACTCTTCAACCGCATTTTCCGCAAGCTCTTCGCCGCCGCGTTGGTTCTTTTCTGGGGGGTTCTCGTACTGGTTCCGCAACTCCGGGCGCAAACTCAAATTCAGGTTTACGGTTTGTGGCATTGCCATAGCGACGCCTGCAGTTGGGCATCTGTTCCCAACATGACCACTTTCGACACCGACAACCACTGGATTATTGATCGTGGCAATGGCTCGCCCTCGGTAAATGTGGTGGTGCTCAGTTTTGTGAATCCGGTCAAGCTGATGAACCTGACCACGGACTCGACCACGGTCAAGGGCATTCCCATCGGCATGACCGCGGCAGTGGTGAACTATTTTGAGAGTAAGGGCGTGCGGGTCATGATGTCCATCGGGGGCGCCAGCTACACCAAATTATGGGACAAGGCGCTCTCCAGCAATCCCACGCAATTGGGCATCAACGCCGCCAACGCAGCCAAACAATTCAATGTGGGCATGGAGATAGACTACGAAAAGAGCAGCAATCCCAACCTGGCCGGCCTGCAGCAATTCGTCACCGCCTACCGTTCGGTGCTGGCTTACGATTCCACGGGAAGCAATTTTGCCGCCCGCCTCACCATTGATCTGGGCAACGACGATCTCTACTTAACCGCGCTGGCCAACTACGCCACCACCAACTGGCTGAACCCCGCCAACCCCGTGCTGGACTACGCCAATGCCATGGTGGCTTCCCAGAAGACTACGATTGGTTCCCTGGAAACCGGCTGGCAACAGCACGTTCAAGGCACCAGTTCCGTGCCTCCGCTGGCTCCGGCCAAGCTCACCGGCAGTTTGTGGGTGGTGGGCAATAGTGTGATTCCCAACTGCAACAACTTCAGCAGTTCCGACCAGGAAACAGCCGCCAGCTTCGTGCAGACCATTCCTCCGGCCGGCGCCGGCACCACCTCCGGCATGCTGGGCTATATGTTTTGGGGAGGAGGCTGCCAGGGCAATGGCACCGTCTGCACTTACCCTCCCAATACCTGCGACGGCGGGGTAGGCGTGGGCGCAACAACGTTCAACGTTCCTGTTCCCATGACGGCCCTGCGGCAGAATTGAGCCGGCGGCGAGCTTAGAGCGTCAATGAGATGCGGGTAACCAATCCCGGCTGCTGCAGGCGGGTGAAGCGGGCCATGGCATCCGTCAGCCGCTCGTAGCGGTCCGCCACGGCCAGGGGCGATAGCTGCAGGCCGGGAAACGCGATATTGAGGTAGAGCTTCAGCAGGGCAAAAAAGGCATAGAGACGCAGGTGGATGGCGGTGTCCACCAGTTTCCTGCCGGCGGCGGCCACCTGGCCATTGGCGCTGCGTTGCGCCGCCTCTCCCAGGCGTAGCAGGACCGCCGCGTTCTGCAGCGCGTCCCGGATATAGGCGGCGGCCGCCCGCATGCGCTCCCTTTGAATGCGCCGGAACTCCGGCGGCGGCAGATTGCGGCGGAGGTACTCCTCTTCCTGGGGGGAAATCAGATTGCGGAAAGCGGCAATGTCAATGGCCGTGGTGCGCCCCTGCAGGTCCACCACGGTGGCGATTCCGGCGGCGCCTTGGCCGCGTGCCGCCCGCGCCAGCAACAGCAACGCCCCCGCCACTAATACAACCAGAACTCCAGTTATTATCATGCCAGCTTCCGCACAGAGAGTGCCTTCGCCCGGCCGGCAAAGGCCAAGCCAGAGGCAGCAGCTGCTCCTTTACGATTTCCCGGAAGCGCGGCTTCGGCGTGTTCCAAAAGTCCTCTTCCGCTTCCCATCCGGGCATGATAATGTGCTGCCCGCTGACCAAAAAGCAAGCAAAATGACCCAAAGTTCAAATTCCGGAAAACGAAACAAAAATGACTTTTCAGTCGCCTTTTGACGATTTTGTGCTTAACAGCCTGGCCGCCGTTCGCGGCCTGCTGGCCCGCCTGCAATATGTAGCCGGTCTGCGCCGCGGGGATGGCGCCTACGCCCACTGGGGCCTCGCCCGGGTGCACGGCGAGAACGCCGCCCACCTGGCAGCTTCGGAAGCTCACCACCTGCTCTTCTCCAGAGTTTTGAGTACGCCCTTGGCGCATCTGTTGGACGACGCGGCCCAGTCACAAGCCGACGGAGGCTTGAGTGAGTACCTGCAGTATCTGTCGCAACGCCTGCCCGAGCTGACCCCGCAGGGAACCGGAGAGGGTCCGGTCCTGCACTTCAATTCAGTGCTGCACGCGATTTCGGCTCTGGCGCGCGCTCAGAGTCGTACCACTCCGCAAGCCTCATAGCCACACCCACCACTTGCCCGATTACTTCCGCCTCCTGGGGGTGGCGCAGGATGCGCACCGACTGGGGCGATAGCGGGTGCGGCTGCAAGGTGAGCTGGTCGCCCTTCAGGCTGCACCAGCAGCAGGTATGGCCGCTGCGGGTTTCCACAAAATAAATCGGCCGTTCGAATTCCGAGCGCCACATGGCGCTGGTCACCTTGTTGCGCGTTTCATCCACCTGCACGAAACTCCCCGGCAGCAGGATGGGATACATGGTGAAGTCCTCCGTGCCCACATAGCCGTAGGTGTAGTCGCGGCTGGCGAACTGCGCCAGGTAAGCCATGGGAACCAGACCCCACTGCTCGATCATTCGTCCCAGATTGGCGCTGCGCCGCAGATCGAAGGCCGGATCCAGTCTCACCGGGACGCGCACCGCGCTCGCCCCCAACAGCAGCTCCGCCCGATGCGAGCGCCGTAACTCCACCGAATTCAAATCCGAGGCCGCATCGTTCAGATCTATGCCGTACCACGCCAGCAGTTCGCGCAGATCGCGCCGGTAAATTACCGCCAGAGAATATAGCCGGTAAATGCTGGGTACTATCCCTTTGGTTTCGATGTCGGAAAGCCGGCTCAGGGCGATAGAGAAATCGTCGTTGGCGTGCTTGGCCGATATCCGCGTGCTGGCTACTTCCACGTCCCGCATGGTGAGTCCCAGTTGCTCGCGCAAGCTCCGCAATTGCTGGCCCGGTGTGTGCACTTGCATCTCCCTGATGCTATTGATAGGAGGGCAACCGTATCACAACTCACAAAGCTCCAAAAGACCTTTTCTGCCGGGGAGATTTCCTGTCTCGCAGGCTGATTATTCCCAATTTGAATGTCGGCTCCAGGCCGCTGGCGCACGCGGACGGAGCATTACCTTCGTCACTTGGAGGCCCCCGGATTCCGCCCGTAAGATATTGACAGTCAAAGAGAAACATACGCCATGCGCACGTTCCGAGTCGCCCTAATCGGCAAGAATGATGAGCACCTCTCTGTTCTCAAATCGCGGGTGGAAGCCACGCTTGCCGCGGAAGTGGTATTTCGCCGCGAGGCCCTGCCTGCCGTAGCCAGCGATGCCCTTGTCCGGCAGTTGCAGCAATTGCATCCCGATGTCGTGCTGGTGGACATTGCTCCGGCTGACCCCGATTCCGGCATCACGGCGGTTGAGGTCCTGGCCAAGGAACCCCGGGAAGCCGCGGTTTTTGCTGTGGGAACGCTCAACCAGCCGCAAGTTATTATTCGCGCCATGCGGGCGGGAGCGAGTGAGTTCCTGGACCGCGATATGGCCAGCGGCGCGCTCCTGGAGGCCTTCTCCCGCCTTCATGCCAATCTGCAGGGCCGCAAGTCCGGCGGCGCGCGCGGAAAACTTATCACTCTTTTGAGTGCCAAAGGCGGCTGCGGGGCTACCACCGTGGCGGTTAATACGGCTGTCGCCCTGCAGCAGCAGTATTCCCATGTGGCCCTTGTGGACTTGGCTCCTTTGGGGCATACCTCCCTGCACTTGAATGTGCGCCCGCAGTTCGGGCTGGTGGACGCCCTGCACAACCTGCACCGCATGGATGCTTCTCTGCTGGAAGGCTTTATGACCGAATTGACGGGCGGGCTGCGGCTCCTCGCCGGTCTTAGTATCCCGGTTCCGCTGCAGGTCGAAAACAGTGACCTGGTGCTGCTGTTTGACCTGCTCCTGGACCACTACAAGTATGTGATCGTGGACGCCTCCAACCGCATGGATAAGATCAGCCACACCATCTGCGACCTCTCGGAACTGGTGCTGCTGGTGGTGCAGGCGGATGTTTCCTCGCTGTGGAGCGCAGGAAGGGTGCGGGATTTCCTGGGCGGCGACCCGGCCAACCGCAGGGTACAGCTGCTGGTGAACCGCCACCGCAAGATTGCCGGCTTCAGCGATGAAGACGCGGAGGCCGCCACTAATTGCCGTGTTTTCTGGAAAATACCCAATCAGTTCAACGCCATCGGGCCGGCTATTGACCGCGGCAACCCGGTGGCGCTGCAGAACAATTCAGAAATTGGCCGTTCCTTCAGCGAATTGGCGGCCGCCCTGGCAAAGTTGGCGCCCAATTACATTCCCAGGCCTGAGGCAGCGGACAATCGCAAGAAGGAACAATCGCAAAAGGTCTTGGACCGGCTCATCAACTTTGGTCCCGCACCCATCCGCTGACGACTGACTCCATTCAGCTAGGTTGGCGCCGAATGGAACCACCCCAACTGCATAATTATTGTGCCGGTATGCGGAAGACGTGCAGGCTGTGATTCAGGATAGCTGTCTGGGGATAGCGCAACACCCAGTGATAAGCGTCGAAGTTTTCCAGCATCTGCCCCGTCAGCTGAGTGGCGCTGATTACGACGGTTGCGCCTGAAACCCGCTGATTTTCCTCGAGCTTTTCCACCCGTAAACCGTAAGCTGCGGGGTCCACGCTGCCGAAATAAGCCAGATAAATCTTCTCCCCGGGGTGAGCGGCCTGGTACCGGCGCAAAGCCAGGAGCCCTTGTCCCCAGTCTAAATTGCTGTCGCTGAGCAGCTTGTAGCTCTGGCTGGGCGGCACGAAGGGAGTGAAGTAGGAGAGGTAGTCGGGAGCGTAGCGCAGGGCATCCGCGGCGTTGAGCGCCACTGCCAGCAGGACCAGGAGCAACGCAGCGCGCGAACGGCGGGTCAGTTGCCAGGCGCCTCCCGCCACGAACAGCAGCACAAAGGGATACATGGGCAAAATGTGGCGGTCGCCAATATCAATGTGCGAGAAGATGGCGAATACGAAGTACACCGCCGGAAAGCTGGCCATGATCAGCAGGTCGCGGGGCACCCCAATGCGCCGACTCGCGGCCAGGATCAGAAAGATCAAAAACAGCAGCACCACCAC
>DATGGJ010000071.1:0-7380 GCA_035308585.1 Terriglobales bacterium | reverse complement strand
TAAACCAGCTGCCGGTGGTCGGTTGCCAGTTCCCAGCCGCCTGACATTGTCTGGCCTTCACGTCCGATAGGTCCTTAACTTTCGAAGAGCGCCGCTCGGAGCGCGGGATGGACGTGAATGGAGACGTAGCGAGTCAGGCCTCTACCTCCCATTACGAAGAACGAAAACGCCGCGCCTTGGGCGCGGCGTGGGGTGGCACTCGCAATTCTACTCAGTTGGCCTGGGGAGCAGGCGCTGGAGTCATGGTGGCGGCTGTGGCCGCAGCGGCTTCCGCCAGGATGCGGTGGTGAATGGTGAACAGCGCCAGCTCCAGCCGGTCGGAGACGCCAATCTTGTCGTACACATTGCGCAGGTAGTTCTTGATCACCTGCTCGGTGGTTCCCAGCTGGGTGGCGATTTCCTTGTTCTTGTATCCCTGAACAATAAGGGCCACGATGCGCAGTTCCTTGGCGGTCAGCCGGTCGCGCACGCGCAGGCCGACCATATCGTTTTCCGTCAACTCCGTGGGCACGGCCAGATCCTGAACCCAGCTGTCGCCGGCTGCGATCTTACGCACGCACTCCACCAGCGCCGGGCCGGTCACGTTGCGGTAAACCACGCCGTTGGCTCCGGCGCCCAGAAAACGGCTGGAAGTCTCGCCCGTATCGGCCAGCACGATGACCCGGGTTTTGGATTTGGCGGATGCCTGCGCAATGGGCGCCAGGTCGGGGTGGAAATTGCTGGCCACCACCACCACCGCGGCGCGGAACTTGTCTATGGCCATGAGCAACTGCTCAAGGGTCTGGGCCTGGGCGACAATTCGCATGTCATCTTCCACCGCCAAGACCTTGGCG
This sequence comes from Terriglobales bacterium, assembly GCA_035308585.1. Taxonomy (GTDB): domain Bacteria; phylum Acidobacteriota; class Terriglobia; order Terriglobales; family Acidobacteriaceae; genus JAICWP01. Next base: position 6,547 of record DATGGJ010000071.1, on the reverse strand, counting down.
ATGCCCGCCCGGAATATTGCCTGGTTATCGGCCAGAATCAGTTTCACCATGGCGCGCAGCCTCCGCTGTGCTATGTGTTGCGAACAAATTCGTACGAATCAATGACGCAGGCGACCCCGCGGTAATTTGCGTCCCCGTTATGGCCGGGAGGCGGCGTATCGGTGCGTACCACGCGCCCGCGGCCCTGGATCGTAACGTTGTGCTCTCCGCCCGTCACCTCGGGCGGCAGCGTGATTTCAAATTCCACCTGTGAGCCGACATCGAGTGAGGCGTCTCCCTGGATGTACACTCCGGCCGCGCTCAGGTTGCCGGTTAACGCTTTGTGCTCGTCGCCGGCCTGAGCTTTGTGAACGCGAATTGGCAGTTGCAGAGGGAAACGCTTCCCGGTTCGGTTTTCCGCCACGGGACCTCCTCCCGTCCGGCCCTTCAGCAGAGCCGTTGACTGGGTTGTGGGCTTGTGCTGGCAAGCCTTATATCACGCCCGGGCCAGGGAATAAAGGGAAGATGTACCAAAAGCCTTAAGCACGTAGGTTCCCGTGACTTTAGTAACTAGGTGGGTTCGGGAGCGTTAGTGGGTGGTTAGTACTCGGCATGGTAATTCCAAACCACCGCCAGCAGACTCTCACCAGCTACCAGCTACTAACGACCAGCTACTTCTTTCGTCAGTCCCGGGTGAGAATACCGCCGAAGCCGTAGCCCAGCATCAGGCCGAACAGGCCGACAACCGCCGAAGCCGGCCAGAAATAACGCCGGGCATTACGACGCACGTCCAGCTTCTGCCGCATCTGTACGCGCAATTCCGCCACCGAGTTATGCAAGCGGCGGCGTTGCTCAGCCGCCCGCAGTTCCAGCAGGTCAGTAGGAATATTGCTGGCGCTCATACCTGGGTCCTCGCTTCATGCTGCAGCCAGATTTGGTCTTCTTTCAGTACCTTGATGGTTTTCCTGGGCATCACGCCCTGGGCACGCAACTCTTTCAGCCCGAACACCGCCGCCATGCCGCCCATGATGCAGTACAGCACGCCCACGATGATGAAGGAATAGAACCAGCGGAAAGGATCGCCGTAAAAAGCCACCGACACCAGGCCCACCAGGCACAGGGTAAGCATCAGAAACGCCGTCCACAGAAACACAAATGCCGTAATCACCATGGGCAGTGCGGTCTTGTAAGCGCGCATCTTCTCCGACATCTCGGACTTGAGCATGGTGATGCGGGTCTGCAGAAATTCCTTGAGCTCGTCTTTGACCTCGTTGACGACCCCGGCGAAGCTCCGGCCATTGAAATTCACAGTTGAATCAGCCACGTTTCCCCCTTCCTACGCGGAGAAAAATTCCCAGCAGAAAAGCCGCTGCTGCAATGCCGGCCAGCACGGCAAGCGGGCGCTCCTCAGTAAGGCGCGCGGCGCGCTGGCGCACCATGCGGGCGCGCTCCGTGGCCATTCCCCTGGCCTCCCGCGCCATGCGCGAGGCGGTCGCTCTGGCCTCCTCCAGCTTGGCTGTGGCCTGAATTCTGGCCTGCTCGACAGCGACGCCGGCCCGTTCCTTGAGTTCCGCGACCTTCTCCTGAGCGGTCTGCATCGTTTCTTGCGCCGTCTGCCTGATCTGCTCGGTGACGGGAGGGCCACCCTCCACCCCTCCGCCCCGGATCACCTGAAATCGGTCGCGCACGTTCTGTACCTGGCGCGTGGCGCCGCCCAGAGCGCCGCCGATCGCCTCCGCCGCTTCGTTCAGGCGGGGGTTGGTCCGGGTAGTTGCCGGCGGGAGCTCTCGTTCCGGATCTAGCGCCGGCTGGTCGGGCGCGAGCGTCTGTTCTGTTCGTCTGGCTTCGGCCATAGGATTCCTTTCTGCCAAGAACCTTCTCCGTTCCACTTGTCTTTCCGTTGGATGTGGATATCAGACGCGGTGTTTGCAGGGAACTAATAGGAAGGTGGAAGGAGGTACTCAGAAGCCAGAGCTGGCCAGCCGGTGTTCAGCAGAAGATCCCGCTGCTCAAAGGCAATCGTGGACGGGGTGCCCGGGTCACGAAGAGGTCACGAACTCAGAAGGCTCCCCCGCCGCCCCCGCCGAAGCCGCCGCCGGAGAAGCCTCCTCCCCCGCCAAAGCCTCCACCGCTCCAGCCCGAGCCGCTGGAACTGGCTCGCGGCGCGGAGACGAACACCTGGTTCATGTCGTAGGACATGCTGTGCATGGTGCTGGTGAACAGGATGGGATTAAACATGCCTCCGGTAGGCGACACATACCAGCTGGGCTGGTTCTGCACGATTCCGGCGAAGGCCTGCGCCCAGTGATGTTCCACGCCCAGCGCCATGGCGAAGGGCAGGAACCTCTCAAAGGTGTCCGGCGGCATGCGCTTGATGCGGTCGGCATCCACCCGGTTCATGAACTCCTCAAATCCCAGGATGGACACGCGGGTGCGCGCGCCCTTGAGCGTTTTGCAGGTCATCTGCCGGCCAAACAGCCAGACGATGAGCGCGGCAATGGCAATAGTGACCACCGCCAGCGGCACCGAGCCAAAAACATCGGCCGCGCCGGTCACCGCCAGCAGGATGAAGGGCGCCGCGGTCAGCGCTGCTCCCCCCAGCATGTAAGCGTTGGCAGAGTCGGGGTCAATCAGATACATGCCCTTGCGTCGCAGGGCCGACATGATGTCGTCGCGAATGACCGGAATGGCGGTGTAGAAGCGGTTCTTCAGGCTGGAAAGCCGGGTTTCGGTTACGTCGCCCGCGAAGATATTTTCCAGCATCACCCGCTCGTGTGGCGCCAGCCCGGTCCATTTCTGCCTCGGGATCAAAAGGTGAAAAATGTAATCCTTGTGGTGGAAGATCAGCCCCTGATCCACGGTCTCTTCGATTTTGACGAAGCCGCGTACCGCCAGATCCACAATGGTGGAGGTAATGTCGCGGGGATTGACCTTGTCGTCAATCAGCGAGCCCACTTCGGCGGGGCTCATGTCCACGGGCGGCTCGTACATGGGAGCTACCGAGAGCCCAGGGTTGGGATCGCGTCCTTTAAACCACCACAGGCAAAACATCACCACCACAGCCCAGGGCGGCAGCAACACCAGCGGATTGCTGCGCAAAAACCAACTGGCGCGCGTGAGCGGGCCAGGCTGCTGCAGAATGCCTTTGGGAATGTAAATGTCACTGGTCAGGCCGCCGCGCATGGGCAGCGGGTCGGTAGTCTCAAAACGCACGTTGGCGCCGTTGACCTCGGCCGTGGCCTCATGACTGATGGAACCGTACAGGCCGGTGAATGCCTGCGCCCGCAGGCTGCCGGCGGCATTTTCCGGCAGGTGAACGTAGGCGGAGGCGTGGTCAATGGGCACCGGCCAATCATTGCCGGTCACGTTCCAGTAGAACTCGTCGTAGCTGGGAAAATAGCGCACCGCGTTGGGAACGGTGTAGTCAATCTCCACCGTTTTGGTGGCGTCCTCCGCTCCCGGAACATAAATCTTGAGGTGGCGATAGCCGTTGCGAATGCTGGATTCGTACTTCAGCTTATTGCCGGCCCCGTCTGTCACCCCGGTAATCTTCAGAAACAAGCTGTAATTGGTGCCATGTGGGCCGGGATACTCGAGGGGAATGTCGCGATAGATGCCGTGGTACACACCACTGAATACCAGGGTAATGCGCTCGCTGACCTCGGCCTTGCCCCGGGAATCGAGATTGACGGTGGAGCGGAAATCGGAGATGCGCCAGTCCGCTAGCGCCGGAATCGCAGCCAGCACCAGGAGGCAGATAACAAGCAGGCGCCGGCAGCGGGCGGATAACGCGACCTTAGCCGTACCCGGCATCAGAACTTCACGGCAACGTTCTCGCGGTCGGCCGGAGTCTCCAGTTCGAAGTACTGGCGCGGCTGAAAGCCCAGCATGCTGCCGAAAATGTTGGTCGGAAAAGTCTGCAGCTTGGTGTTGAAATCGCGCACCACCGCGTTGTAGTAGCGGCGGGCGTTCTGGATGTTGTCTTCGGTTTGCGTCAGCTGCCCCTGCAGGGCGGTGAACTCTTCGGAGGCGCGCAGTTGCGGGTAATTCTCCGCTACCGCCAGCAGGCCGCGCAGGGCCTGGGTGAGTTGGCCTTCGGCCGCCGACCGATCCGCCGGGCTGGTAGCCGTCATCGCCGCGGAGCGGTATTTGGCGATGTTCTCGAAGGTTCCTTTTTCGTGGGCGGCGTAGCCTTTCACCGTTTCTACCAGGTTGGGAATGAGGTCGTGCCGCCGCTTGAGCTGCACGTCAATGTCGGACCAGGAGGCGTCAGCGCGCACCCGCAGCTGCACCAGGCCGTTGTACATGGCGATGCCGAAGCCGACTACCGCCACAATAACAATTAGAACAATGATCAGGGCCATCACAGGCTCCCGTGTGGAGTTTTGCAGGGTTCCCTACAGGGCAAGGTATCACAGGCGGGAATCGCGGAGCCAGTGCAGAGTAGTCGGTGGCATGGCAGCTACTCCGAAGGCTCGAATTTGAGCTCCACCGTTTCCGTAGTCTGCTCGGGGGTGGGCTCGAACTTCCATTTGCCAATTACGTCCATGGCGGCAGCGACGAAAGCCGGGTTACCGCCCACGACCTTGGCTGATTTCACCTTGCCGCCGGCCTCGACCGTTACCAGCAGCTTCACCGTTCCCTTGATGTTCAGTTGACGAGCCAGATCGGGGTATGCGGGCAGGACTTTTTTCACAATCTTGCGGGCGGAGTGGTGCTCGGCGGGAACGTCCGCGCCCCCCAAGGGCGCTCCACAAGTGACTATCAGCAGCAGCAGAACCAGGGCATGAGCGAGTTTTCGGGTCATAGGTCTTTCAGGGTCGGCACGAGCGCCAGAAGGCGAGCTGCGAATGCGCTTGTGCTCAACTCTGAATTGTTTCAAGGGAGCGGCGCAACTGCCTAGGTGACCAAAGGGATTGAACGTTCATGATCCCGTTGCGCCTAAGACGCGCGGTGAGGGGCAGGCAGGGCGGAAAACGCGCTTACCCATGCGCACACGGCGCGCCGCATCCGCTGTGCATGGGTAAAAGCGCTGCTTGCAACTTCTTCAGCTCCAGGACGGCGAGGTTATGGCGCCTGGACCACAACGAATGCGGTCGAGCCTCCGCGGTTAACCAGCAGAACGATTGCCTGGTCCCCTGCCATCCTGATCTCGCGTTCATATTGAGAAACGCTGTCCACAGGGTGCCGGTTCACTTGTTCGATGACGTCGCCGCGCCGCAGGCCGGCTAGTTCGGCGGCGCTGCCGGAGGCGACATTGGCCACGACCACACCCTTTGTGTCAGAAGACAGCCCCAGCTGCTGCAGGATGTCGGGCGTCAGATTCTGCACCTCCACGCCCTGCATCAGCCCCTGCTGCTGCGGCCCTGCGGCTCCCGCCTGCTGCTGGCCGCTCTGGGGTTGCTGGCCCAGCGTGAGCGATACATCCTGCGGCTTACCATCGCGCAGGATTTTCAGGTGCGCAGTCGTGCCTGGGCGCAGCTCGCCGATTTTCAGTTTCAGGTCGTTGGCCCCTTGCACCGGCTGCCCGTTCAGTTGCGTAATGACGTCTCCCCGCTGCAGGCCCGCTTTCGCGCCTGGGCCGTTGGGCTCCACATCGCTGATGATGGCTCCCTGGTTAGCCGGCACACCGTAGGTCTTTGCCACCGGAGCCGAGACATCCTGGATTCCCACTCCCAGCCAGCCGCGCGTTACCTTCCCGTACTTGAGTATCTGCCCCATGACGTAACGCGCCAGGTTGATGGGAATGGCAAAACCGACGCCCTGGTTCCCTCCGCTGCCGCCGGAGAGAATGGCGGTGTTGATGCCGATCAGTTCGCCGCGCGCGTTGATCAGGGCGCCCCCGGAATTGCCCGGATTGATGGCGGCGTCGGTCTGGATGAAGTCTTCATAATTCTCAATGTCCAGGCCGCTGCGCGCGGTGGCGCTCACGATTCCCATGGTCACGGTCTCGCCGATACCGAAGGGGTCGCCAATGGCCAGAGCGTAATCGCCCACTTGCAGCTTGGAAGAGTCGCCAAAGGTGACCGTGGGCAGGTTGTTGGCCTGGATCTTCAGCACCGCGATGTCGGTTTTGCTGTCGGTGCCCACCACCTTGGCCGGATATTCCTGCTTGTTGGAGAGGAAAACCTTGATTTCAGTGGCTTTGTCCACCACGTGGTTGTTGGTCATGATATAGCCGTCAGGGCTGACGATGACGCCTGAACCCAGCGCTTCCTCGCGCTGCGGCCGGGGTTGGGGCATCTGCCCCCCGAAAAACTGCTGGAAAAAGGGAGTGTTGAAGAAGGGATTGAGCTGGTTGCCCGGCGGCTTAACCAGGCGCGAGGAGGAGATGTTTACCACCGCGGGCAACACCGCTTTGACCACCGCCGCGAATCCCATGCTGTTGGGTGGTCCGGCTGCGGGCGCGGCTCCGCTGATGTACACGGGAACGGTGTTGGCCGGGTTGGCGATGCCCGCCCATGCGGGAATCACCCACCCCAGCACGCCCCCGATTATCAGGACAACGATGGCGGAAAGAATTGCTGCAGGATAACCAATGCGGACCACTTTCTCTTTCATGGCTGGC
>DATGGJ010000070.1:0-4786 GCA_035308585.1 Terriglobales bacterium | reverse complement strand
CCCACCTCCATCTGGTACAACTTACCTTCCCGCAGGTAGAGGAAGGGGGCGTGGCAAGACGGATTGGCGCATTTGGCTAACATACAATTCGCTGAGCACACATTCGCGCAGCGGACCTGTGTCGGCTGAGCTGTAGGATGCGCGGAGGAAATCGCAGGTTTGTGGAAACTTGCGAAAAATTTCAAGGCTGCTGATCCCGAAAGAAGTGGTTGGGAGTTGATGGCTGGGGGTCTTTTAACCTGACAGTTGATAGCTCTTGATAGCTGAGAGCTGGGTGCTGCTGAGCCGCAGCCGCGTCCTGCGAAAACGCAAAAACGCTCATGTCTCCGCATTCCGGCAAAACCGTTCTACTGCTCTGCACCACCACCGGATACCAGGCGCGGGCATTTGTCCTGGCTGCCGGAGAGCTGGGCGTCAACCTGGTGTTTGGCACGGACCGTTGCCACGTGCTGGACGATCCCTGGCGGGATGGCGCCCTGGCGTTGCGTTACGAAGAGCCAGACGCTTCCGCCGCCAAGCTTGTCGAGTACGCGGGCAGGCATCGTGTCCATGCTGTGGTGGCCATCGGCGACCAGCCCACTCCTACCGCCGCGCGCGCAGCGCAAGCGCTGGGCCTGCCCGGGCACCCACCGTCCGCCGCCGACGTTTGCCGCGACAAGTACCGCTCCCGCGAATGCCTGCGGCGGGCCGGGCTCAAGGTTCCTATCTTTCAGCGCTTTGCCCGCAACTCTGAGCCGCGGCAGGTGGCCGCGTCCGTTTCGTTTCCCTGTGTGCTCAAGCCGCTGACGCTTTCCGGAAGCCGGGGCGTGATTCGCGCCAACGATGACGGGGAATTGGCGGCGGCGTTCGGCCGCATTCGAAAACTGCTGGCCAGCCCAGACGTGGGTGTGCTGCGCGATCCCGCCGCCGGCTTTATTCAGGTGGAAGAGTACATAGAGGGAGCCGAGTTCGCTCTGGAAGGACTGGTGGAGAGCGGCCGCCTGCGGGTGCTGGCGCTTTTCGACAAGCCTGATCCGCTGGTGGGACCGTTTTTTGAGGAAACCATCTACGTCACGCCGTCGCGGCTGCCGGCGGCGCGACAGCAGGAAATCGCCAATGCCGCGCAACGCGCGGTGGCGGCATTGGGCCTGTGGCACGGCCCGGTGCACGCGGAGGTGCGGCTGAACACCGGGGGCGTTTGGATTCTGGAAATTGCGGCGCGGCCGATTGGCGGCCTCTGCGCCCGCAGCCTGCGTTTTCAGAACGGCATGGCGCTGGAGGAACTGATCCTTCGCCACGCGCTGGGGGAAAAAGTAGAACCGGTGCGGGAGCACTCAGCCAGCGGCGTGATGATGATTCCCATAGCGCAAGCCGGGTTTCTGGAAGCGGTGGAGAATATTGAAGGAGCGGAGAGTACGGCCGGAGTGGAAGCCATCGAGATCACCGCCAAGCCGCGCCAGCAACTCGTGCCCTTGCCCGAAGGCGCCAGCTACCTGGGATTCATTTTTGCCCGTGGCGAGACGCCCGAGTTTGTGGAACAGGCGCTGCGGGCGGCGCACGGCAAGCTGCGCTTTGTGGTTTCGCTGGCACCGAAGGTGTGTGAGAAAGACATCAACAGATAGCTGAATAGCTGTCTGGCTGACAGTCCGCGGGCGAGGGCGCCCGCGCCACGAAATAAATTTTGCCTTCCCCAAAAGCTCGAGAGCCAACGATCAGCTACTAACTGCCACCTTTCACCACCGGCAGCTCCACAAAACTCGCTTCACCGGGCTCATGGTAAACGCGCTGCGTGGCTTTGCGGTAATCGCCGGGCTTGGCCCAGAAGATGTTCGGCACAAAATTCTGGGGATTGCGGTCATAAAGCGGGAACCAACTCGACTGCACCTGCACCATGATGCGATGGCCGGGCAGGAAAACGTGGTTGGCAGTGGGCAAAGCGAAGCGGTACAGCAAGGGCTTGCCCGGCGTGATGGGTTTGGGATCGGCGAAGCTTTCGCGATAGCGGCCGCGGAAGATATCGGCGGAAACCATGAGCTGGTAGCCGCCCATCTCCGGCTGAGCGGCGACCTGGTCGGGATAAACGTCAATCAACTTGACCACCCAGTCGGAATCGGTGCCGCTGGTGGAGGCCACAAGGTTGGCCACGGGCTGACCGCTGATCTTGACCGGCTTGGTGAGCACGTCGGTAGTAAAAGTTAGGACGTCGGTGCGCCCGGAGGCCTCGCGCTGGTCATCCACCAGCCACTCCGCCCAGGTAAAGCCGTCGGTATATCCCACCGGTTGAATGGGGCGGGCACGGAAGGGCACGGGCTTGGCGGGATCGGAAACGTACTCGTCATATGCCGCGCCCGTCTGCGGCGCGGCGAAGTCCAGCTTCAGCCCGGCTTCCAGATAAAGCGGGGTGGGCTGTATGGTGCAGCCGCTGGCGCAGCCCGCCGGCCAGCCGGGCAGGCGTTCCCACTGGTTGGTTCCCGTTTCAAAAGCGGTCACGGGTGCAACGTTGTCTGGGGGTGCGCTGTCTTTGAGATAGTGATCGAGGAACGGGCCCAGGATGTGCAGACGGAAATAGAGCCCCGTGTCGCTATTGAATTTCAGAGTGCCGAGCGAACTGCCGTCGCCGATCTCCTGGCCGTGGTGCCAGGGACCCATAACCAGGTACACCATGTCGTTGTTCTTGTCCTTGGGCTTAATGGCCTTGTAGACCGCGATGGCGCCGTAGATATCCTCCTGGTCCCAGAGGCTGTCCACCAGCATAGTTGGCACTTTCAGCGGCTGGGCCCCGAGGATGCGGTCCATGGCCTGCTCGCGCCACCAGGAATCGTAACTGGGGTGCTCGAGGATTTTGCGCCAGAAGCCCACCTGCTCCAGGCCGTGCTCGCGGCCGAGTTCGCCAGCCGAGCCCGCAGCCATGAATTCGTCGTAATCATCATGGTGGCTGAACCACCACTTGGCGCTGTTATCGCGGGTGGCCTCCTGCTCATAGATGTAGGGCAGGTTCTGCTGGCGAAAGGCGCCATTGTGGAACCAGTCGTCCCCCATCCAGCCGTCCACCATGGGATTCATGGGCACCGCCACTTTGAGCGCCGGGTGCGGGTTCACCAGCGCCATCAGGGGCAGGAAGCCATCGTAAGAGATGCCCAGGATGCCCACCTTGCCGTTGCTTTCAGGAACGTTCTTCACCAGCCAGTCAATGGTGTCGAAAGTGTCGGTGGATTCGTCCACGGGCGTGGGGTTGAGCGCTCCATGCAGGGGGCGGGTCATCACGTAATCGCCTTCGGAGCCGTATTTGCCGCGGATGTCCTGGACCACGCGGATATAGCCGCCCTGCACGATCACCTCGGTGGGATTGTCATAGCCCTCGAGAATAGGCCCGAGATGCGAACTGGCGGCCTGGCTGGTCTGCGCCGTCGCGCTGTATGGCGTGCGGGTGAGAAGCATGGGCGCATTGTGAGCGCCTTTAGGGATGATGATAACGGTATGCAGCTTGACGCCATCGCGCATGGGAATCATCACATCGCGCTTGCTGTAGTCGAAGCTGGAGGTGGCGGGCTGCAGGTGCGCCGGCGTCTCGCTGGGGAAATTGGGATATTTGGGCGTTTCCTGAGCGGCGCAGACGGCAAGAAGCAGTAAGCAAGTTGTGACAGCCAAGAGTAAGTTGCGCAAAATTGAGCTCCCCTTTTGTGAACGAAGGAGTGTACGCGGAGGAGAAGCGGGGAGCAAGGCAGGCACCTGGACCTCGCACTCGGCCAACCCTACTGCTTCTTCTTCGGCGGGACGTACTCGGCGGGCAGGGCGGCGCCTTCGCCGAAGAAGAACTGCTCCAGCTGATTGACTAGAAATTCCTGATCCTTGGGATTGGCGGGGTTCAGGCGGTACTCGTTAAGCAGAATTTTGCAGTGCTCCATCCACATACTCCACGCGTCGCGGGAAACATGCTCGAAGATGCGCTGGCCGAGTTCGTTATCGAAGGGAGGCTCGTCCAGACCGGGCAGCTCGCGCTGGAACTTCACGCAGAATACGGTGCGGTTAACCGGGCCTTCGGGCATGGAGGGAGAAGAGCAGCTGCTCATGAGTTGATCCTCGAAATTAAATTATCGCACAGGGGCCCCCGGCAGGCCCTGAGCAGCTGTTGTCTGCAGCCCCATGCGAGCGCCTGCGCCACAGGTTTCCGCCTTATTGCTTCCGTGTTAATCCGCATTCATTCGGAGGAATCTGTCTCCCCACCGCGGCACAGCATCGCGGTCTGATATTTCCCGGCGATTTCCCATTGCAGGCGGAAATCCGCTATGCTTTTAGTGAGCAGCCATGCCTGAAAGCGGCCAGCCCGATCCGGCGCCTCCCACGTATTCCTCCAAAACTCTGTTCGAAGCGCCCCCTTACGACCCGGTCAAGGATCGGCGGAAAAAGATCAAGATCGCCATCATCCTCGCCGCTGTGGTGGTGGTTGGAATTGTCATCTGGGTGAACCGCTACTGGCCGGAAGAACGCGCGGTCAGCCACTTCTTCTCCGACCTGCAGAAGCAGGACTATAAAGCCGCCTATGGCGTCTGGATGCACGACCCCGACTGGCAGCAGCACCCGCAGAACTACTCCCGCTATCCCTACAGCGAGTTCTACACCGACTGGGGCCCGGGCGGACAGTGGGGCCTGATTCACAGCTTCAAGATCCTGGGCGCCGAGCATCTGAGCCGCAGCAGCGGGGTGATCGTGGCGGTCGAGGTCAACGGCCGCGTTGACCAGGCGCATGTGTGGGTGGAAAAGTCCGACAAGACGCTGAGCTTCTCGCCCTACTGATTGAAGACTGGTG
>DATGGJ010000069.1:0-2437 GCA_035308585.1 Terriglobales bacterium | reverse complement strand
TAGACGGGCACGAAGGTGCGCACGTTGGCGCGCACCGAGTCGAATGCCTCCCGCACCTTCAGCGACTGGGTGCCGTGGTCCTGGTCCACCACGCCCAATCTGGCATCCCTGATCTTGCCTCCGAAGGCGTTGCCCAGCACGATGAGCTGGATGAGCGGAAACACCATGGAGACCAGCATCAGGGCCGGCGAGCGAAAGAACTTGCGCAGTTCGCGTTCGATAATGGCGAAGGTTCGGTTCATGGACGCAATCCCGGCCGTTCCGGCATGACAAAGCCGTAGGCCTTCACGGTCTCATCGCGCAGCTGACGGCCCGTGTAGTGGACGAAAACGTCGTCCAGCGTGGTGTTCTGCACCGTCAGGCTGCGCACCTCCACGCCCGACTTGACCGCCAGCTCCACCAGTTCGGTGGTGGTGCGGGAGCCATTGCCGGTGAGCACACGGAAGGTGTTGCCGCCTTCCGCCTGCACCGAGGTGACCTCGGACAGCGCCTGCAACTGCTGCTCCCAGTCGGCGGGCGGCGCGGCAAACTGGGCTTCAATCACGTTGCTTCCGGGGACGCTGGCCTTCAGGGCCTTGGGCGTGTCCAGAGCCACCAGCTTGCCATGGTCCACGATGGCGATTCGGTCGCACAGGCGGTCGGCTTCGTCCATGTAGTGGGTGGTGATGAGGATGGTGAGCCGGCGGTGAGCCTTGATGTTGCCCAGCATCTCCCATACCGCCACGCGCGACACGGGGTCGAGCCCGGTGGTGGGCTCATCGAGAAAGAAAATCTTGGGGCTGTGCACCAGGCCGCGCGCAATCTCCAGCCGCCGCCGCATGCCGCCGGAAAGCGTCTTGGTCTGCGCCCCCCGCCACTTTGAGAGGTCCACCAGTTCCAGCAGTTCGTCCACGTTCTTTTTTCGCTCCCTGGGGGGAACGTCGTAGAGCTTGGCGTAAATGTTGAGATTTTCTTCCACCGTCAGGTCCAGGTCGCTGGTCAGCGCCTGGGGAATCACGCCGATGGCGCGCCGCGCCGCGTCCGGCTCCCGGCGCACGTCGTGTCCGGCGATGCGGGCCACGCCGGAAGTAATGGGCAGCAGCGTGGTCATCATGCGGATAAGGGTGGACTTGCCGGCGCCATTGGGGCCGAGCAAGCCGAAAGTTTCGCCGTCGTCCACGGCGAAGGAGATGTCGTCCACGGCGGTGAACTCGCCATATTTTTTGACGATACGGTCCACCTCGATGGCCTTGGCCACAACCTCGCCGGCGTGTGGCGATTGCTGCCCGTTGCCGCCGTTTTGTTTGAACTCCGCCATTTCGCTCACTCCGCCGCCGGCTTGCGCGGGGGTTGCGCCGCTTCCTGCTTGCGCGGCTGGTAGCCTGCCTGCAGGGCCGCTTGCGGCACCAGCACGTCTGCGGTCATGCCCGGCACAAATAGCTCGTTAGGATTTTCAATGCGCAGCTTCAGCACCACTGTCTTGATGTCGCGCTTGCGGCGGCTCACGTCGCGCTGGGTGGCAAAATCGCCTTCCACCGCCTTGAAGAAAACTTTGCCCGGCACCAGCTGGCCGCTGGGCATGCGAATGTTAAACACGTCGCCCAGGGCAATGCGGTCGGCATAAGTCTCGGGGACGGCCGCCCGCACCCAGGTGTCACTCAAGTCCACGATGGTGACGATGGGCTGGCCGGGGCTGACTACTTCTCCTTCGCGCGCCGCGCGCACCGAGACTGTTCCGCTCACCGGAGCCAGCACCCGGGTGTAGCCCAAGCGAACCTGGGCCTCGGCGCGCAGCGCGGCGGCATTGGCCATGTCGGCGCGAGTGGCGGCCACCGTCCTCTGCGCCGCTGTCGCCTGGTGGGTGCGTGCAATGGCGGAATTCAAATCCGCCTGCGCCGCCCGCACCTGGTCCTGCAGGGCTTTCACGGCCGCCAGTTGCGCCTTAAGCTGGGCGTCGGCACGGTCTTTATCCTGCTGCGAGGCCACACCTGACGCGGCCAGCGACACGGTGCGGTCGTGGTCGGTCTTGATCTGCTCCAGGTTGGCCTCGGCCTGCGCCAGTTGCGCGCGCGTGGACTCCAGCTTGGCCTCGGCGTTGGCCACATCCCCGGCGGTTGAGCCCTTGGTAGCGGCTTCCGTAGCTAGGGTCTCCGAAACCTTGGAGCGCAGGCTGTTGATGGTGGCAGTGGCGGCTTGCTCCTGCGCCCGCAACTCATTGGCGTCGAGCAGGGCGATCAGGTCACCCGACTTTACCGGCGTGCCTTCGTCCACCAGCAGCTTTTCAATGCGTCCCTGGATCTGCGGGCTCACCATCACCTGGTTGGCATCCACCGTGCCAATCAACTCCAGGCCCTGGTTGCGCTCCGTGGTAGCCAGGTAATAAATGAAGGCTCCGGCAAAGATCACGCTTAAGAGGATGATGAATCGGTTGCGCTGGCTCACGGCTGCGCTCCTTTCC
>DATGGJ010000068.1:0-3767 GCA_035308585.1 Terriglobales bacterium | reverse complement strand
CCCTGGACCCAGGTGGCCAATGGCATTCGCCCGGAGGACACGGGCTATGTGGTGGATGGGGTGAGCGATGATGAAGCCTTTATGGGCTTGAGCATCACCAATGCGGCGGCGGTCGCGGGTGACGCCGCAACCCTGCTGCCCATTGACGCCATACAGGAATTCAATGTCGAGGAGAATCCTTCCGCCGAATTCGGCTGGAAGCCCGGCGCCATCACCAGCGTCGGCCTGAAGTCCGGCACCAACCAACTGCACGGCACCGTTTACGGCTTTGGCCGCTCCGATTCCTTCGATGCCCGCAACTTTTTTAATCGCACTCCCGATCCCAAGACGCCGGTGAGCCTGGAGCAGTACGGGGGCACACTGGGCGGCCACATAGTGAAGGACAAGCTGTTTTATTTCGGCGCCTATGAGGGGCAGCGTTACACGGTGGGCAATGCCCTCAACTACAGTCTGCCGACCACCGCCTCGTTCGCCACGCCCTCGAATCCTGCAGGGGATCCCACAAGCAGCATTCCCGATGCCGAACGCGCCCTGGGCATGGCCAATGTGAGTCCGGTCAGCCTGAAGATCCTGCCGCTATACGGTCCAAACGACACCCAGTCAACCTCCATCACGCGCGGCTTCAACAACGTCAATGCCTCTAACAACGCGCTGGGCAAAATTGACTACCACATCAACGAACGGCACACCTTGAGTGGTTCGTATTTCTTCGGCAACGACAAGCTAGTAGCCGAGGACTCGCCGGAAACCCAGGCTTTCTTCCTGACCCAGATCCATTCGCGGGCGCAAACCCTGGCCGCGCACGAGACCTGGGTGGCCAATTCCCGCTTGGTCAACGACGTGCGTTTTGGTTTCACCCGCTACACTCTGAGCATCGCCCCCAGCGACCAGAACACGCCACCTAGCGCCTACGGCTTGAACACAGGTATTACCAATCCGGTTCTGGGTGGACTGCCCGGCATCAAGGTTACGGGGTTTACGGAACTGGGGGGGTTCCCCAGCTTCCCCAAGTATGTGGGGCCGGACAACACCCTGTCCTTCCTGGATAATGTCTCCTACCTGCGCGGCAAACATGCGCTGAAGTTTGGCGCTGAGTTGCGCGACCTGCGCGTACACCAGGGGACGTGGCGCAAAGGCCGTGGCGAGTTCCGGTTTGGCTCGCTGGAGGATTTCCTGTCCGGCACTCCCAGCCGCGCCATCCTGCTGGCCGGTGTTCCCACACGCGATTTGTCGCAATGGGAATACTCCGGCTTTTTCCAGGATGACTGGCGCGCGACCCGGAAGGTAACCATTAACCTGGGACTGCGCTACGAATACGACGCGCCACCCACGGAGGCGCACAATCTGCTGGGCAACTTTGAGCCCGGCGTCGGACTGGAGCAGGTGGGCAAGAACATCAGCTCCATCTACAAGCCTGACCACAAGAATTTTTCCCCGCGCGTTGGCTTCGCCTGGGACGTTACCGGCAACGGAACCACCGTCGTCCGCGCCGGCGGCAGCCTTATCTACGATGTGCTGACCATGAACTCGTTCCTCTCCCAGCAGAATACGCAGAATGCCATCACCCTCGGTCTGGGCGTAATTCCCACCGGCGCTCCGCAGGTGGTTAACGGCGTCACAACCCCCGGCCCGGGCAACATTCTGGCCAGCGCGGTGACCATTCCCGGATCGTCGCTCAACTGGAACGGTTCCGCTCCCGGCGGGGCCACGGTATTCCCCAGCAACGTCACCAGCTTTCTGCAGTGCGGTGACGGCCTGGGCAACGATCCCGGTCCCTGCGACATCATGGCCATGGATCGTAATTACCGCAGCCCCTACGTCACCAACTGGACCCTGGGCATCGAGCACGCCTTTTCAGGAAACGTCTCCTGGGATGTGTCCTACGTGGGGAATCACGGCTCCAAGCTCTCCGGCATTTACGACATCAACCAGATCAATCCTCAGTCGCCCGCGGAACTTGCCTGCGGCCACTGCGAAGCCAATGCTGACCGGCCGTATGCGGCTCAGTTCCCCTACCTCGAGTTCATCAACTATCTGACCAACGTTTACCGGTCAAACTACAACGGCCTGCAGACCACGCTCAACGCGCGCAACCTTCACGGACTCACGCTGATCGCGGGCTATACGTACTCCCACGCCTTGGACAATATGTCCTACAACTGGAACCAGTATCTGCCGCAAAACAGCATGGCGCCGCGGGGCGATTACGGAAACAGCGATTTCGACCTGGCCCATCGCTTCACTCTCTCAGTCACTTACGCGCTGCCCAGCAAGAAGTCGCCGCTGCAGTTGCTGGAAGGCTGGCAGGTCAACTCTATCGTGACGCTGCAAAGCGGCATGCCGTGGCAGACCTTCGATTCTGCCAACGACCTCAGCGCCACCGGCGAGTTCGCGGACCGCTGGAACTTCACCGGCAATCCCGCGGACTTCAAATCGGGCGGTCCTAATCCCATTCCTTGCTTCGGCTTCGGGGGGACGACGGGCTGCTCGCCGAACATTCCTGGGCCCTGCATGCAGGCAGCCCAAGCCATGGGGCCAGGCGCCGTCGCTTCGCTCAACAACCTGGGCTGCTACATGGCCGGCAATTCGGTCATGACCCCGCCGGCTCTGGGAACTTTCGGAAACCTGGGGCGCAACGTTTTCCGCGACACCGGGTTCCGCAACCTCGATCTCTCGATCGCAAAGAATTTCCGGTTGAAGGAACGATTGACCGCCCAGTTCCGGGCGGAGTTCTTCAACTTCCTGAACCATCCCAACTTCGCCAACCCCTGGGGCGGGACCAGCGGCTATGGGCCGGGGGGCGGGTTCTCTGACCCATCAGCGCCGGGCTCGTTCGGCTGCGCTTGTGGCACGCCGGATACGGCCGCCGTCAACCCGGTGCTGGGATCGGGTGGCGCGCGCGCCATCCAACTCGGCCTGAAGATGATCTTCTAGGCTGGGGCAGAGCGAAAACCAGCGAGGGCCGGACGCCGGTTCGGCCCTTATTTTTATCGCCGGTTAGAGGGTTCGTCCGCGGCGATTGGCGGTGCTGGGAATGTTGCGGTGGGCGACTCCGCTGGAAGGAGGGGAACTCGTGGCCAAGGCAATCCAGGCGCCGCGGCGCTATGAACGAATCGTGCAGCAGATCGAGCAATGGATTCTGGACGGCAGCATGAAGCCCGGAGACCAGTTGCCCGGCGAACACGATCTGGCGCTGCAGTTTGGCGTGAGCCGCACCGCGGTGCGGGAGGCGGCCAAAACGCTGCGTGAAAAAGGATTGATTGAGCCCTTCTCGGGGAGAGGAACGTTCATCACCCATGGCATGTCTCAGGTTATGCGCCAGTCCCTGGACCTGATGGCCAAAATGGGGCAACTGGATGGGAGCGCACACCTGGGTGAGGTGCGTAATATTCTGGAACCTCATATCGCGGCTCTGGCCGCCACCCGTGTGCAGCCGCAGCATGTGCGCGCTATGCGGGACGCATACCAGGCCGTGGACCGCAACCTGGATAACCCGGACGGGTATATCGAAGCCGATCTGGATTTTCACCTCGCTCTGGCGGAGGCGGCGGGCAACCCTCTTATCCTGTCTCTGCTCGATTCCATTGTCGGCCTGTTGCGGGAGGAGCGCATACGGTTATTTCAGGTCAAAGGTGCGCCCAGGCGCAGCCAGTTGCACCACAAGCGGATTCTGGAAGCTGTCGAAGGACAGCAGCCGGAAGCCGCGCGCGAGGCCATGCGCGCCCACCTGCAGGAAGTCCGTAAATATTCTTCGCATTAGCCTGCCG
>DATGGJ010000067.1:0-6518 GCA_035308585.1 Terriglobales bacterium | reverse complement strand
GCTCCACTCAACGCCGGCGGCCTGGGTGAGCGCCTCGAGAAAATCAAATTGCGATACCCCGGTGGCGGCCACGACGCGGGCCTGCGCGCGCTCCTCGATGGCGCGGCGAATCGCAGCCGCAGCCTGCTCGGCGGCTGTGTTAGCCAGGGAAGGTTTGTCATTAAAGATCTGCACTCGCATTGGGATTTCCGCCCAGTAGTTGAATTCAATGCGCCAGGTAGGGCACAAAGCCGCGGGTTTTTGTGCGCAGCTTGTACACCGAAGTGGTGGCGGTTATGTAAAGCGTGCTGTAGTCCTTATCGCCCCAGGTCAAATTGGCGGGCTGCTCCGGCAGCACAATGGTCCCCAGGTGGTGGCCTTGCGCATCCCAAACCCAAATGCCCTTGGGACCGGTGACGAACAGGTTGCCGTGGCGGTCGAAGCGCATGCCATCAGGAACGCCGTCATCCGGGCCGCCGGGCTCCTCGCCGAAGATACGCCCGTTGCTGAGCGTGCCGTCGCGGCCGACGTCGTACACGCGGATGTTCCGCTTGTCGCTGTCATCCACCAAAAAGTGCTTGCCGTCGGGAGTGAAGGCCAGCCCGTTAGGCTGGGAAAGGTCCTTGGTCAGCAGTTGCACGTTGCCCTTGTTGTCCAGTCGGTAGACGCCCTGGAAGGGGAACTCCTGTTTCTGGCCCTTGGGCAGGTCAAGCGTGGGGTCGGTGAAGTAGATGGCGCCGTCGGGCCCGGCCACCACGTCGTTGGGACTGTTGAAGCGCTTGCCCTGGTAGCGGTCGGCGAGCACCACGTACTGGCCGTGGGGCGTAATGCGGATGATGGCGCGCAGCACACTGGCGCAGTCCAGCAGCCGCTGCTGGCGGTCGAAGGTGTTGCCGTCGGGGTCGCCCAGCAGGATGAATGTCTCTTTGCGGCCGTCGAGATAAACCCGGAAAATTTTGTTGAGAGTTTCATCGCTGACGTAGAGAAACCCGGCCGGGTCCCATACCGGTCCCTCGGTGAAGCCGAAGCCGCCGGCAACTTTGGCCAGCTTAGCGTGGCGGTCAAGCAGCTGCCAGAACTGCGGCGAGTTGGCCTGCAGTTCAAATTTTCGCGGGGCGGTTTGCGCGCCCAAGGGCGCCAGCAGACCGCAAAGCAGGAACAATACGGTAGCGGAGTTTTTCATAGTGGCGGACAGAAATGTATATCATGGCCGGCCAGAGTCCGGCGCCGGCGCCCTTTCTCAGAGTTGTACAGTAGCGCGGCCGCTGCTTATACTGGCAGCCGTCGTGAAGAAGACGACACTGCACGCTAACTCCACGCGCTAACAATTTACCAACCCAAGCCGCCGGCCGGGAATCTATGCCAATGTTGGGGTGATCAGGCCGGCATGGCACCGCGGCTGATGACCGTCTGCGAGGCAACGTGACTCTCTGGGCGTTGGGTGTTTATTTCCTGGCCCTGCTTTTCGTGATCGGGGTCATCCTCCTGATCTCCTGGTTGCTGGGCCCGCGACACCGCGAGCCGGCCACAGGTTCGCCGTTTGAAGGGGGCATCCTCTCGGAAGGCTCGGCGCGGGTGCGGCTGTCGGCCAGATTCTATCTGGTCGCGATGTTTTTTGTGGTTTTCGATCTGGAAGCAGTCTTCATTTATTCCTGGGCAGTGGCGGCGCAGGAACTGGGATGGCCGGGTTACTGGGAAGTCGTGATTTTCATAGGCGTGCTGGCGGTGGCGCTGGCGTACTTGTGGAGATTGGGAGCGCTGGACTGGAACCCAGCGGCTTTGCGTTCCCAGCGAGGCTTGCCGCGCGGAATGTAATGCATTGGTCACTCACCAAGCCGGGGGCCACGGAGAGTCTTACGCGGACGGATAACGCTCCGCTGGCGGAGACGGTGCGCCGCAGCCTGATCATGTCGCGCCTGGAGGACCTGCTGGCGTGGGGGCGCAAAAATTCCATTTGGCCGTTCAACTTCGGCCTTTCGTGCTGCTACGTGGAGATGGCCACCAGCTTGACCAGCAAGTATGACGTGGCGCGCTTTGGGGCGGAGGTGATCCGGGGCACGCCGCGCGAGGCCGACCTGATGGTGATTGCGGGCACCGTGTTCATCAAGATGGCGCCCGTCATCCAGCGCCTGTACGAACAGATGATGGAGCCGCGCTGGGTGATTTCCATGGGTTCGTGCGCGAACTCCGGCGGTATGTACGACATCTACAGCGTGGTTCAGGGGGTGGACAAATTTCTTCCCGTAGACGTGTACGTGCCCGGCTGCCCGCCGCGCCCCGACGCTTTCATGGAAGGGCTGGTGCTGTTGCAGAAAGCGGTGGGCAGCGAGCGCCGTCCGCTAAGCTGGGCGATTGGTCCGCAAGGGGTGGAACGGACGCCGCTTCCCGCCATGCGCGACCTGAAGATGGAGCAGAGAAGGAAGGTCACAAACCTCAAAACTCCCGACGAAATCTGAAAGATGCCCCTGGCTGCCAGCACGACCGTAGTTGACGAACTGCAGGAGAAGTTCGGCCCGGCGGCGATCACCCCGCAAATAACCGGCGATTCCATTCCGACGTTCTGGGCCAGGCAAGAGCAGATTCGCGAAGTGGCCGGTTATCTGAAGAACGAAATCAGCCAGCCCTACAAAATGCTGTACGACCTGACCGCGATTGACGAGCGGGTGCGCACGCATCGCGAGGGGGAGCCGGAGAGCAAGTTCACGGTGGTTTACCATCTGCTCTCCTTCGAGCGCAACCAATACATTCGGGTTAAGGTTCCGCTGGCGGCAGAGCATCCGTCTCTGCCCAGCATTACCGGCGTGTTTCCCTCCGCCAATTGGTACGAGCGCGAGGCCTGGGACATGTTTGGCGTGGTGTTCGAAGGTCACCCGCACCTGGCGCGCATCCTTATGCCGCCGACGTGGAAGGGGCACCCGCTGCGCAAGGACCAGCCGGCGCGGGGCACGGAGATTGGCCCCTTTCACCTGGACGAGCAAAAGGAAGAGCGCGAGCAGGAGGCGCTGCGGTTCAAGCCGGAAGAATGGGGCATGAAGCGCAGCCATGAGGGCGCTGACTACATGTTTCTGAACGTGGGACCGCAGCATCCCGGCACCCACGGGATCATGCGGGTGGTGTTGCAACTCGATGGCGAGTTCATTGTGGATGCCGTGCCCGACATCGGGTATCACCATCGCGGCGCGGAGAAGATGGGCGAACGGCAGAGCTGGCACACGTACATTCCCTATACCGACCGGGTGGATTACCTGGGCGGGGTGATGAACAACTTTGCCTACCTCACCGCGCTGGAGCGGCTGGCGGGCATCCAGGTGCCGCCGCGGGGGCAGGTGATTCGGGTGATGATGGCGGAATTGTTCCGCATCATCAGCCACCTGGTGTGGTACGGAACGTTCGCGCAGGATGTGGGGCAACTTTCGCCCGTGTTCTACACCTTCAACGACCGGGAGCGGGCGCTGGGCATTGTGGAAGCGGTGTGCGGAGCGCGCATGCATCCCAACTGGTTCCGCATCGGAGGCGTGGCCCAGGACCTGCCGCAGGGCTGGGAGAAGATGTTCCGCGAGTTCATTGCCTATCTGCCGCCCAAGTTGCGCGAATATGACCGCGAAATCATGGCCAACCGCATCTTCAAGGCGCGCACCGTGGGCATAGGCGCGATGAACAAGGAGGAAGCCGTCGAGTGGGGCGTGACTGGGCCCAACCTGCGGGCCACCGGCCTGGAGTGGGACTTCCGCAAGAAGCAGCCCTACTCGGTTTACGAGCAGTTTGACTTCGACATTCCTACCGCCACCGCGGGCGATTGCTATGCGCGTGCCCAGGTACGGGTGGAGGAAATGCGGCAGAGCCTGCGCATCATCGAGCAGTGCGTGAACAACATGCCGGAGGGGCCGTATAAATCCGACAATCCGCTGGCCACTCCGCCCATCAAAGACCGCACCATGCACGACATCGAGACCCTGATTACCCATTTTCTGAGCGTGAGCTGGGGGCCGGTGATTCCCCCCGGTGAAACGCTGGGGGCGATTGAGGCCACCAAAGGGAACAACGGTTATTACCTGGTGAGCGACGGCAGCACGGTTTCGTATCGCACGAGGATTCGCACCCCGTCGTTTCCCCATCTGCAGGTGCTGCCGCTGCTGTGCCGGGGGCTGATCGTTTCCGATCTGCTGGCCATTCTGGGCAGCCTGGATTATGTGCTGGCCGATGTGGACCGGTGAAGGAGGAGGAAGCTTGCCGCTGAGCGCCGAAGAGAGACAAGAGATCGAAGCCGAATTTGCGCACTACCCTAACAAGCGCGCCGTCTGCATTGACGCCATGAAGATTGTGCAGCGGCACCGGGGGTGGGTTCCAGACGAGAGCCTGGAGGATATCGCGCAATTGCTGGAGATGTCGCTGGAGGAACTGGACGGCGTGGCCAGCTTCTACAACCTGTTGTTTCGCAAGCCGGTGGGGCGCCACGTGGTGCTGCTGTGCGACAGCGTTAGCTGCTGGATTATGGGCTACGACCGTGTGCGCGAGCGCCTGTGCAGCAAACTGGGCGTGCGCCTGGGCGAGACCACGCAGGACGGCCGTTTCACGCTGCTGCCCATCGTCTGCCTGGGAACGTGTGACCACGCGCCCGCCATGCTGGTGGATGAAGATCTGCACCGCGACCTCGACCCCGAAACCGCCGCTCAGGCGCTGGAGAACTACAAGTAGGTGGAAAAGCCGCTCACCCAACACGTGCGACCGGATGGCCAGGCGCTTGACCTGCGCGCTTACGAAGCGGTGGGCGGCTACCAGGGGATGCGCAAGGCGCTGCGCACGGACCCGCGGGAAGTTCAGCAGGCGGTGAAGGATTCCACTCTGCGCGGGCGCGGCGGGGCCGGATTTCCCACCGGCCTGAAGTGGAGCTTCGTGCCCATGGGAGCGGATGCTCCCCGCCCCAAGTATCTGATCTGCAACGCCGACGAGATGGAGCCGGGAACGTTCAAGGACCGCCTGCTGCTGGAGGCCACGCCCCACCAGCTCATCGAAGGCATGAGCATTGCCGCCTGGGCGATTCAGGCGGAGGTGTCCTACATTTTCCTGCGTGGGGAGTATGTGGAGTCCGCGTGGCGCCTGCAGCGGGCGCTGGCCGAAGCGTATCAGGCCCGCTATCTGGGAAAAAACATCTACGGTTCCGGCTACAGCCTGGAAATGTACCTGCACACCAGCGCCGGCCGCTACATGTGCGGCGAGGAGACCGGACTGCTCAACGCGCTAGAGGGGAAGCGCGCCAATCCACGCAGCAAGCCTCCGTTCCCGCAGGTATCCGGGCTGTTCGGCAAGCCCAGCATCGTGCAGAACGTGGAAACGCTGTGCAACCTTCCTCACATCATCAATAAGGGGGCGGAGTGGTTCAAAAAGCTGGGCCTGACCGCGGACGGCGGCACCAAGCTTTATGGAGCCAGCGGCAAGGTTAAGCGGCCGGGCCTGTGGGAGCTGCCCATGGGCACCACGGTGCGCGAGCTGCTGGAAGAACACGCCGGGGGCATGCGCGAGGGCCTGCGTTTCCGCGGACTGCTGCCGGGCGGGGCTTCCACCGATTTTCTGACGGAGGAACATCTCGACGTGCCCATGGACTTCACAGCGCTGCAGAAAGTGGGCAGCCGCATGGGCACCGGCACCATGATCGTGCTCGACGACCAGACTTGTCCCGTAGGCATGGTGTGGAACCTGGAGAAGTTTTTTGCCCAGGAGTCCTGCGGCTGGTGCACGCCCTGCTGGAGCGGTTTGAACTGGGCGGAGCGCACGTTGCGCGCCCTGGAAGAAGGCCAGGGCCGGGAAGGCGATCTGGAGAAGATGGCATTTCAGAGCTGGTTCAACGCTCCGGGAAACACATTCTGCGCGCTGGCGCCGGGCGCGGTGGAGCCCCTGCAGAGCGCGCTGAAATATTTTCGCGAAGATTTCGAGCGCCACGTCCGCGAGAAACGCTGTCCCTGGAAATAGGCATGGCGACTGTTTACATTGACGGCAAGCCCTACCCGGCGGACCCGGGGCAGAACATGCTGTCCACTTCGCTCACGCTGGGCTTCAACCTGCCGTATTTCTGCTGGCATCCGGCCATGGGCTCGGTGGGCGCCTGCCGGCAGTGCGCGGTAAAGCAGTTCCGGGATGAGAACGATACCCGAGGCAAGCTGGTGATGGCCTGCATGACGCCCGCCGCCGAGGGCACCCGGATTGCCATCCATGATCCTGAGGCCATCAAGTTCCGCGCCGGGGTGATTGAAGGCCTGATGTTGAACCATCCACACGACTGCCCGGTGTGCGACGAAGGCGGCGAATGTCATCTGCAGGACATGACGGTTATGACCGGGCACGACTACCGCCGCTATCCCTACGAGAAGCGCACCTTCCTCAATCAGTACCTGGGCCCGCTGGTGAACCAGGAGATGAACCGCTGCATCCAGTGCTACCGCTGCGTGCGGTTCTACCGGGAATATGCGGGAGGCCGCGATTTCGACTCGTTTGTGCTGCGCAACCTGGTGTTTTTCGGCCGACACAAGGAAGGTGTGCTGGAA
>DATGGJ010000066.1:0-12317 GCA_035308585.1 Terriglobales bacterium | reverse complement strand
AGCCTTGCGCGGCGCGAGCCACGACTCCCCGATTCCATACTTCGGCCTCGTGCTTGCGGATCCAGCTCCGGTACAAGGTGTTATCAATGTTGAAACGCTGTCTGCGGCCTAGAACCTGCCGCGCCGCCTTTGTCACCCAATTGCGCCTGGCCGCCATCTTCAACCGCCGGTAGCGGTTAAGCAATCGCCAGCCCTTGCTGTTGAACACGCTTTGTAGCGTGGCTTCCTTGATTTTCAGCTCCTCGTTTTTCTGGCTCAAGAGCTGTTCTTTTTGCGCGCGCAATCGCTGTTCCTTCGAAAGTTTGGCCCGCACTTCGGCCAGTTCGGCTCGCAACGGAGCACTTTCCACTGCGACATGCCGCGCCAGCGCTGCTGCAAACAGTTCCTCATCACTCTTCAGGGTTGTCGTCCGGCGCAGGAGGAGCGCCTGCGGGCAAACGAACGAAGCGTCGAAGGCCGTATCAGGTGCAAAGCCGCAGTCGCGGAACAGCTTGAGCCAGTACAAAACCGGCTGGACGTTGACGTGCGTAGGTTCAGTGAAATCCGACGGAGTCGAGGAAAATAGCACAACGTCTGCAGCCGCGGTCATGTTGCGGATGGCGGTTTTGCCGTCCTCTTCGGAAAGATGCTCCAACACCTCGATGCAGGTCACCAGATCATAGCGGCCCGGGATGGGCTCAGCGGCCGATGCCAGCGAGCAAAAGGGCCGCAAGTCCGGGCGCACTTCGCCGATCGCGTACTCCGATATGTCTGAACCCCAGGCCTCCACCCCACGATCACGCAGCGCCTCGACCAGAAAGCCTTTCGCACACCCCACATCGAATACGCGGCCAGGCTTGAGTTCACGGATGATCTTGTCGGCGATGGCTCCAAAGAATTGCAGCCAGTGCGGCTCACTGCGCTCGTAAGGGAGCCCCAGATGCCCCGCATAGTACTCGGCATCGTACAGCTCGGCCGCGGTCTTATCGGGCACAGCCATTCTCACCTCGGAAGCGTGTTGTATATCCCAAGACATCAACCCGGAGCTGCGAAGTCGTTGTATTCCGGCGCCGGCAGGAGCAATTATAATGGCAGCTGTTCACCTTCCATGAATCGGGCAGCTCTCAACACTGCGGAAAAGACAAGCAGGCGAGCCCCATGAACATCGCCATTCTTGGTACCCGTGGCATTCCCGCCCGTTACGGCGGCTTCGAAACCCTGGCCGAGCAACTGGCGAATCGCCTGGCGGAGCGCGGCCATCTGGTCACCGTCTACTGCCGGCGTCCTTTTACTCGCCCGGATGACGTGTTGCGCCCGGGCGTGCGGCGCGTCATCCTGCCCACTGTTTCCCGCAAGCACTTCGACACCATCTTCAGCACGTTTCTTTCGGTGTTCCACGCAGGCTTCAGCAAGGCCGATGTGGTCCTGCTGTGCAACGTGGGCAACAGTCCGCTGGCCTGGATTCCGCGCCTGTTTGGCAAGCCGACAGTTCTGCATGTGGACGGCCTGGACCGCAAGCGCAAAAAGTGGAAGTGGTTCGCCCGCCAGTACCTGCTGTTCTGCGAATTTATCTCTGCCTACACCCCCACCCGCCTTCTTACCGACGCGGTCGCCATCCGCGATTACTACCTGCAACGCTATGGCCGAAACTCCGCCATGATCGCCTACGGGGCCGAGGTGCCGCAGCTGCCGCAGGTTCCGTGGCACGAACACGATTTCGATATTCCCCAGCGGCGCTACATTCTCTACGTGTGCCGCCTGGAGCCGGAAAACAACCCGGAACTGGTGCTCCAGGCCTATGCCCGGCTGAAAACGGACTGGCCCCTGGTGGTGGTGGGCGACAACCGGTACACGCCCGGCTACGTGGACCATCTCAAGGCGCTGGCCGCATCCAATGTACGCTTCGTAGGCGCCATCTACGGGCCGCGCTATTGGGAGCTGCAGAACAACGCCGGCCTGTTCGTCTCCGCTTTCGAGGTCGGCGGCATCCATCCTTCCCTGGTGGAAGCCATGGCTGCCGGCAATACCCTGCTCTACCTGGATACCAAGGAGAACCGCGAAGCGGTGGGCGATTCCGGCGTCGCCTTCCACGCCCAAGCCGGCGAACTCGCCTCCGCCATGCAGCGCCTGCTCGATGCGCCCCAATTGCGCGAGGAGTTGGCCGGCAAAGCCCTGGCCCGCGCCACGGAACTTTATTCCTGGGAGCGCATCGTGGATCAGTACGAGCAGCTCTTTTGCGAACTCGCGAATCTCGGCCCCTTGCCTGCCAAGGCTGATTTGAACGTGGACCGCACCCGGGAAAGCGACATTATCTGAGCCGGCTCTGAGTCGGACCCCGCGTCAGTTGGGCGCATAGCCAAGCGCCTTCAGGTAATCGTTCATTTTTTGCCGCTCGGCGGCATCGCTTTCGCCCACAGCCCCAGAGTTCGATCGCCCTGGTTTTTGTGCAACGCTCCCTCCCGCCATCGCGCGCTGCAATTCCCCTTTGAGCATCTGCGTCACCGCCGGATTGGCGGCGGCCAGGTTGTGGGCCTCCGCCTTGTCCTCGCAGCAGGCGTACAATTCCGTCCCGTTCTTGCCCCCCGCGATCAAATGCCACCTGGTAGTAACCACTGACACCAGGGCGCCGGAGTAATTTGGCGCCCTTGGATCCTGGTACATCTGGGCCACCTCCGATACCGGGTCAGGCCATGTGGACTGCGCAACGCCAGTCCAGCCCAGGTTCATGGCTGGACCGGAGAACTGACCAGGACTTGCGCCGGTCAAAGAAAGCAGCGTGGGCGCCAGCCATGTCATCGAAGCCGGCCGTTCAACCACCGTATGCTCGGGTATGCCAGGCCCCACCATGATTAGCGGCACATGAATCAGTTCCCGATACAGGCTGTTGCCGTGAGACATCAGGCCGTGTTCAGCGAAGCCATCACCGTGATCAGAGGTAAAGACCACAATGCTGTCGCGCATCAAGTGCCGCTCTTGCAACGCCTGTATCAGCGCCGCAATCTGTCCATCCAGGCAATAGATGGAGGCGTCGTAAGCGTCCATTTCGTTGTGCACTTCGGATGGACTCAGGTGGTCCAGTCGGGGGTTTCCCAGGAACACCTCGCCCGCCGGCCGCGCCATTTTTGAAAATCGGTGAAAACAATCCAACGGCGGCAGATAGGGCTCATGGACATCCATGTAGTTGACCACCACAAAAAACGGCCCTTGCCCACGGTCCAGCCAGCGCAGTATGTGGCCATTTATCTGCTTCGCCGGAGCACGTCCCATGGCCACGTCCAGGAGCTTCAACTTCAACAGCAAATTCTGAATTCGCTGGCCCAGATTGGTTTGGGCAACCGCACTGATTATGGAACTGAAATCTTCAAAGTGAAGGAATCCGCGGTCAAAACCCAGACGGCGCGCAAAAAACCACCAGTTGGCGGAGAAAGCCGCCGTGCGATAGCCACGTTCGCGGAAGGCTTCCGCCAGTGTGGGTAAGCTTTGCTCCACGTAGCCGTCTGGACGGTCGGCCCCGGTTTCATGAGGCAAACGCCCGCTAAGAATGGAAGCATGCGAGGGCAACGTCCAGGGGGCTGCGGCTATGGCATTCTGAAAAAGCACGCCCTGGCTGGCCAGCTTCGTCACATACGGGCTGGTACCGCGGGCATAGCCGTAAGTGGAGAGATGGTCCGCGCGCAGGGCATCTACGATGATGACGAGCACATTGGGGACATGGCTCGCGCTTGATATCCCTTCCAGTGCCCGCCGTTCCTGTAGCATCCGCCGCGCCGGAGGAATGCCCGTGTACAACAGCGCGAATATGGCCAGCCAGATCACGCTTTTGCGCTGCAGCTTTTGCCACGGCTCGGTGAATTTCCACGCCGCCAGCGCCACACACGCGGCCAAGGCAAATGCCAGCAACCGCATGACCAGGCGTTCACCGTGGTCTCCCACCCCGACCGTAGCGCAGTCATAGAACGCCACCACCGCGAACACCAGGTTGGCGGCGGCTAACAGCAAAGCTCTGGACGCAAGTCTGGCCAGAGGCAAAAGTGCGCAACCCAAAATCAGAAAAATTGTGCCTGCGAACAACACCGCAATCCAGGGAAGATCAGGGTTACGCAGCAGGGGAAAGCGGTAGTAAGCGGCTCCTTCGAGGAGTCCAGCCAGCAGGCCCCACCACGCGGCGCAGATGAGAACTGCGGAATAGCGATTTCTGGGCATCTACAAACTGACCTCAAATGGCACACAGGTGGATAGTCGAAACTCTAATACGATACTAACCGAAGCGCCGTCGTGCGGGACAACTCCGGCCCTGGCAGCTTCTCAGTTGCTGAATTGGATCGTAACTTCCTCCCTGCCTGGAGCGGCTAGTCCACAGGCGCATTCCCGCCTGCACTCTCGTCTATCACGGCAGCCGCATTTATCGTATGCTAGAGGCTCTCATTCAGCGCGAGACTGAGGAGCCAAATGTTTTCCCGCCGTTCGCGGCTCATGCGCGTCAGCTGCGTGGTCAATGACTTGCTGGCCACGGCCGTTTCCTTTCTGCTGGCCTACGGCATGCGCGTGTGGGTGGGACAGAAGCACTGGTTCGGTCTGCACGGCATCTATCCCTTTTCTGCCTATCTGCCGGTCTTCGCCGCCATCGTGCTGCTCATTCCCCTGCTGGGATACCTGTTGAACGCTTACCAGCAGGTGGAACTCAAGCGTCCTCGCGATATCGCCACCGACGCCGTCAAGATGGTGGCCTTCGGGCTGCTGGCTTTGTTCACCGGCATGTTCTTTTTCCAAAGCCAGTACGTCAGCCGCGGCCTGCTGCTGGCTTTTGTGTTTTTGCAGTTTGTGCTCCTGGCCGGCAGCCGCTGGACGCTCTTGGCTGCCGGCACCTGGCTGCGCACCCGCCCGGAAAATCGCCGCCATTTTGTCATCGTCGGAACCTCCAACAGCGCCGCTCAGCTCGCCTCGCTCCTGGAAGAAGGGGAAAACCTGGGGCTGGAACTGCTGGCCTTCGCCTATACCAGCAAGGAACCGCCCGCCACGCCCGCGGATTTGCGCCGCCCTTATCCGCTCATGCCCGTGGAAAAGCTTCCCCAACTCCTCCACAGCCACGTGGTGGATGAGGTCCTGTTTGCAGTCAACCGGGAAGACCTGGCCGGCCTCGAATCCCTCATGCAGCAGTGCGAGCAGGAGGGAATCCACATGCGCATGCATCTGGATTTTCTCCCCCAGGGCTTTAACCACGTATTCGTCGAGCATCTTGGCCAGATACCGCTGCTGACCTTCGCCAGCAGCCCGCAGAATGATTTTGCCCTGGCCTTCAAACGGCTCCTGGACATTGTTGTTGCCGCTATTGCCCTGCTCGTTCTTTTCCCGGTATTTGTTCTCTTTGCCGCGCTGATCAAGCTCACTTCCCGGGGACCCGTCTTCTACCGCCAGACCCGCTGCGGGCTGGGCGGACGGCGCTTCCAGTTGCTGAAATTCCGTTCCATGGTGGCCAATGCGGACCAGCTATTGCCCCAGTTGGAGAAGTTCAATGAACTGGATGGCCCTGCGTTCAAGATGCGCAACGACCCGCGCTGCACCAGGATCGGCCGCTGGATGCGCATTCTCAGCCTCGATGAACTGCCCCAACTGTGGAACGTGCTGCTCGGACACATGTCGCTGGTGGGGCCGCGCCCGCCGCTGCCCGAGGAAGTGGAGCAATACCAGTCCTGGCAGCGCCGCCGCCTGCGCATGCGCCCCGGCATGACCTGCCTGTGGGCGCTGGAGGGACGCAGCCAGCTGCGCTTCGACAGCTGGGTCCGCCTTGACCTGCTCTACATTGACAACTGGTCGGTGTGGCTGGATTTCAAGATTCTGCTCAAGACCATCCCCGCCGTGCTCACCGGCCGCGGCGCACACTAGTTTCTAGATTTTCCTTACTCAGAAATGACGCCACCAGCTTCGTGGGCTAGAATACTGCTCATTCCCACGTGAACAAGATGAGAACAGTGGACCTCCGCACACGTGCAACGCTTGCCGTTTTGCTGTGGATGGCCCTTGCGGCAATGCCGCTCACCGCACAAACTTCCTCTGCGTCCCACCGGCCCATTATCGTGTTCATGACCGATTTCGGCACGGTGGATGATGCTGTTCCTATCTGCAAAGGGGTGATGCTGGGCATCGCCCCTGACGCCCGTATTGTGGACCTCACCCATCAGGTGACCCCCTTTTCCATCGCCGACGGAGCGCGTTTCCTCTACGGCGCCACCCCCTATTACCCGCCCGGCACCGTCTTTGTCGTCGTTGTGGACCCTACGGTGGGCACGAGCCGCAAGGCCATCGTGGTCAAATCCAAGCGCGGCCAGTACTTTGTCCTTCCCGATAACGGCCTCATGACCATGGTTCTGGACCGCGACGGCCTGGAAGGCGCGCGCGAAATCACCAACCGCTCCTGGATGATCGGCAGCGGAATCTCCTCCACTTTCCATGGCCGCGACATCTTCTCCCCCGTCGGCGCCCACCTCGCCGCCGGCCAGGATTGGACCCAGGTCGGTCCCCAACTCAAGCAACTCGTCCGCCTCAACATCACGCCCCCACAACTGGTGGCGGGCGGCATCACCGGCCAGGTGTTCGCGCTGGACGGCCCCTTTGGCAACCTGATCACCAATGTGAGCGGAGAAGAGTTCCTGAAGCTGGGCTATGTCCATGGCGAGAAAGTCCACATCAAGCTCGGCGACGACGAAATGATCCTGCCGTTTGTCAGGACTTTTGGCGATGTTCCGGTTGGCCAGCCGCTTATCTTCATTGACTCCCGCGGCCGCTTCAGCCTGGCTGTCAACCAGCGCAATTTTGCGAAGATTTACCACATCCAGCCTCCCCTATCCCTGTTTATCGCCAGGAAATGAGCGCCAGCTCAGGGCCCTGTTACTTGCTTTAGAGCCTGGGTACTGAACGAACAATTGTCTGTCCCCGCAGGAGGAGCAAATGAACAAACATCAGCGCTCTACCCGCACCCTTATATGGCATTGCTTTATCATCGGCGCCGTCTTAACCCTGGGTGTGTCGCTGTTCGCCCAGAGCTACCGCGGCTCCATTCGCGGCAACGTGCGCGATGGCAGCGGCGCGATTATCGTCGGCGCCACTGTCAGCGCTAAGAATGTCGCCACCGGCGAGACCCGCACCGCCGCCAGTGGTCCCGATGGCGGCTATGTGATTGCCGAAGTTCCGGCAGGCCAGTATGAAGTGACCGCCGCTTCCACCGGCTTGGTCACGGTTACCGCCAGGGTGCTGGTGGCCGTGGGCGCCGATACCACCGCCGATTTCGATCTGGCCAGGGTGCAGGCGGCGCAAGAGCATGTCACTGTCACCGCCGCTCTTCCTGTCGTGGATACCACCCGTGATGTGCTGGGACAAGTTGTGGATCAGACCCTGGTCGGCCAACTCCCGCTGAATGGCCGCGACTTCGGCAAATTGGTGGCCCTGGTGCCGGGCGTCACCGTGGAACCGGCCGGTGTGGCCGGCAGCCAGGCCGGGTTCGGCCAGTTCAATATCAACGGCAACCGTGACCGTTCCAACAACTACACCCTCGACGGCACCGACAACAATGATCCCTTTTTCAACAATTCCGCCCTCAACCAGGTGGGAATTACCGGCGCGCCCGCTTCCCTGCTGCCCATTGACGCCATCCAGGAATTTAACCTGCAGTCGAACTTCAGCGCCGAATATGGCCGCAACAGCGGCTCAGTGGTGAACATCATCACCAAGTCCGGCAGCAATGACCTGCACGGCACCGTTTTCGAGTACCTGCGCAACAGCGTGTTCGACGCCCGCAATTACTTCAACGTCCGCACCAATCCCGACGGCACCACCAATCCGCACTCCCCCTTCAAGAACAACCAGTTCGGCGGCTCCCTCGGCGGCCCGCTCATTAAAAACCGAACCTTTTTCTTCGGCGCCTATGAAGGGCAGCGGGAGCGCGTGGGCTCAGATTTCCTGCTTTTTGTGCCCACCGAAGCTCAAAAGGCGGCGGCCAGAACGGTGGCGCTGGCCAATGGCATTTCCGCCATCAATCCCGCGCTGGACCAGGTGCTTAACTTCTTCCCCGCGGCCACCGGCTTCAACGGCAGCAGCGGCACCGCCGCCATCAGTGCCCAGGATAAGAATGATCTGGACAACTTCATTCTCAAGGTTGACCACCAACTCAGCTCCCGCGAATTCCTCACCGGCCGCTACGCCTTCGCCCGCAGCGACCAGACCTTTCCCCTGGGCGCGATCGGAGGCTTCGGCAGCGGCTCGCGCCTGCCCCAGTTCGCGCAAACCTCGCCCACACGGGTGCAGGTGGTCTCGCTCAGCCTGCTCTCCACTCTCAGCGCCACGCGCATCAATGAAGTCCGCTTTGGCTATAGCCGTTACCGCACGTCTTTCAGCGGAGTGGATGCGAGCTTCGATCCCGCCAGCGTCGGCCTGAATCTGGGCACGGGCAAAACCGGACTGCCGGAATTCGACTTTTCCGGTGTCTTCGACAACCTGGGCGCCTCCGCCTTCAGTATTCCCCGTGGCCGCGTCAGCCAGAGCTTTCAGATATTGGATAATTTCACTCTGGTCAGTGGCCGTAATACCTGGAAATTCGGCGGTGAACTGCGCCACTACGCCATTGACAACTTCAATGACAACCTGGAACGCGGCCTGTTCGATGTTTTCGGAACCGGTCTGGCTGCCGATCCGGCCGTGGACACGCTGGCCAACTTTTATCTCGGCTCCAACCTGTTTGTCTCCGCCAATACCGGAAACACTCAGCGCACCACCTACAACAACGGCCTGTCTTTCTTTGCCCAGGACGATTTTCGCGCCACTCCAACTTTCACCTTAAATCTGGGCCTGCGCTGGGAATATTTCGGTCCGCTCAGCGAGAAGCACAACCTGCTCTCCAACCTGGCCAGCGACGGCACTCTGGCCATGGTTGGAACCCACGGCTTGGACGGCGCCTACAATCGCGACCTGAATAATTTCGGCCCCCGCCTGGGCTTTGCCTGGAGCCTGCGGCCAAAGACCGTGCTGCGCGCCGCCTATGGCGTCTACTACGACTACATTCCCCAGGATCTGCTGGTCGCCAACTTCACCAACTCCGCCGGCCTGATCGCCAATCCCGTGGGCCCGGTTCCGGTGTTGCCGCTCAACTTCAATTCCAGTGCTTACAACGGCTCTGCCTCCGGACCCATTTTGACGCCCGCCACCAGCGGCCCGTTCAGCGTGTTCGTAACACCCAGAAATTTTGCCACCCCTTACGTGCAGAACTTCAACTTCAACATTCAGCAGCAGCTTTCGGAAAATTCCGCCTTCCAGATCGGCTATGTGGGCAGCAAAGGCACCCGCCTGACCCGCCTGCTCGACGCCAACCAGCCCAACGCCTTCGGCATTCGCCCCAATCCCAACTTCAGCTTTGAGGATGTCCTTGCCACGGTGAGTTCCTCCACCTATCACTCCCTGCAGACCAGCTTCCGCAGCCAGAACTGGCGCGGATTTTCGGGGTTCGCTTCCTACATTTTCTCCAAGTCGCTGGACGACGCTTCCGACGGTATTGACTTCAACTTTGCCACCGCCGCCCTTCCCCAGAATTCCTTCAACCTGCACGCCGAGCACGGACCTTCCACCTTCGATACGCGCCACCGCTTCACCGCCGCCCTCGATTACGCCCTTCCGAAAATGAGCAGGCTTCCCGGCAAGCTCTCGCAGGGCTGGACTCTGAACTCGATCCTCAGCCTGCAGTCAGGTCGTCCCATCCCCATCATCACCTCCAACGACACCAGCGCTTTCTTTAATGCCAATTTCAATACCCAATCCAATTTCCACCAGCGTCCAAACCTTATTCCCGGAATCAATCCGGTTCTGTCGAACTGGGCTCCCGCCACCGGCTACCTCAATCCTCTCGCCTTCCAGCAGCCCGCTGACGGCACCTTCGGCAACCTGGGACGGGATGCCATCTTCGGCCCAGGCTATTGGAATCTGGATTTTTCGCTGGCCAAGAGCACGCAGATTTACGAGCGCCTGAACCTGCAAATCCGCGCCGAGTTCTTCAACTTGTTCAACCACCCCAACTTTGCCTTGCCCAACGGCACCATTAACCCGGGAGTAAATGCCGACGGCACCTTAAGCGGCGCGGGCTCTGCCGGCGTCATCACCCAGACGCCGGATGTGGCCCAGGGCAATCCCGGCCTGGGTGGCGGCGGTCCGCGTGTTATCCAGTTCGGGCTGCGGCTTAGCTTCTAAGGGTGGAGGGAACAGCCTGACGGGACGCTTCGACCACAGAAGCGTCCCAAAAGGCGCTCAACGGGCGATTGGTGTAGGAATCACGTGCGTTGAATCTCTTCGAAATTCGAAGCGCAGCAGCCAGTTCTGGGCGGTATTGGGCCCTTGCGGCTGCGGCGGGGCGAACTTCCACCCCTGCGCGGCCTGCATAGACAGGCGGGCGAAATATTTGCTCGGGCCAGTCGAATCGAAGCGCGCGCCGGACACGCTGCCGTCCTTAGCAAGCGCCACTCTTACCCGCACCCGGATGGTGCCCTGAATCGTATCCCTCGCGCTCTTTGGCACCTTGGGCAATACTTCTCGCACAATCGCTTCATGCTGTGGGCCTTGAGCCTCGACCCCAGCCGTGGCAGGTTTCGCAGCGGGGCCCGGAGCTGACTCCGCCGTGGGGGAACCCTCCGGCGGTGCGGGGGCATCGGCTGCGGCAGGCGCCTGAGCCTCCACCGAGGCAGCCGGTTCCACGGTGGACGGAGAATGCCTGATTTTCCGGCCCGCGATGAAAATCAGCCCCAAAACCGCCACGGCCACCGCCGCTGCTACATAGCGCTTTCTGCCGCGGCTCTGGTGGGGCGCCGCAACTTCACTCCGGGTTGGTGAAGCGGCCGCCACGGGCGACAGCCGCGCCGCGATTTGCTCCACCGTCCACCGTTGTTTGGGGTCAGGGCAGAGACAATGGCGTACCACGTCCGCCAGAACTGCCGGTACCGAACGCGGTAATGATGGTTCTGTCCGTCCCGCCTCCGGCACCGGCGCCTTCTGGGTCAGCACTTCTACCATGGTCACGCCCAGCGACCAGACATCTCCCGCTGCGGAGAGCCCTTCCGTTGCTGTTTCCGGCGGGTCATAGACGCTGGGGGTGCCCAACTCGCTGCTCGCCTCCCCCGCCGTCGCCAGCCCATCACAGGAGAGCTTCACGCGTTCCTGCGCGGCCAGGATGTTGGCGGGCTTCACATGACCATGAACGAAGCCCTGCCGATGCACGTAGGCTAGAGCCTCCAGAACCGGAGGGAGCAGTTCCTGGCACTCGTCCGGCGCGAGAGGGCGGGAACCCAGTACCTGCGACAGGCCCTCCTCCGCATACTCCATTACCAGGTACAGCAGATCCTCTCCGCCGACGCGGCATTGCCCCATCTCGAACAAGCGCAGCAGATGCGGATGCGACATCTTCTCCGCCTCCGCCCAGCGGCTGAGCTGCCTGGCGGCTTTCCCAGGTTTTGCCGCCACAAACTTGATCGCCGCTTTGCGCGGTTCTCCCTGCGGGCGTTCCGTAAGGAACACCGCGCTATGGTCGGAGCCTCCCAGGTACTGGGCTAAGCGGAACTTGCCGCCTATGACTTGACCTTCTAGATGTTTCCAGGGTTGCGTCATCGTGCTTCCCGGCATCTGTGCCTGCGGCAGCAGATGCTCGGTATCCTGTGGTGATGTCGCATGCGATGCTATCACTTCTGAGAATAATTCCATGCTGAGATCCGCTTGGGTATCCTTAAATTGCGAACGGGCTATATTTTCACCGAATCGGGAGCGGCGAAGCGCGCCTAAAACGGTTACGGAAGGAGCACGGGACCCTCGCCTGCGGACTTAATTCGAAGGGAAAAGGATCATGGGCATCTGTTCCGTGGGCCGGCCACGACCAGCGGAAGCGAAACGGGTTCATTGAAGCCGAAGCTCCAGTTGCTCTATCGCCAATCCGGCCGGTCCCGGTGCGGGGCCCAGCCGCCCGCTCCCATGTCAACGCTGATCGCCTCGCCGAAGCGCCCATGAGCTTTCCTCCCCGAGCACTCATTGGTAACCACATACGTAATTGTGCCCCCTCGTTCTACTTCGCTATCATGGCTGCACCTAATCTCCAATTGGACGTGAAGCTTGCGTTTCTTCGTAAGAACACCATTTCTTGCTGCCATGTTGCTGTTGGTGCCCACTGTTCTCTTTGCCGCCAATTCCGCCATGTTGACGGTAAGCGACAGCGAATCCTCGACAGGCGCCAATAACGTACTGCGTTCCTCTGCTCTATTTGTCGGCGACACCGTCGCCACCCGGCCCGACTCCGTCGCCAGCATCAACGCCGAGGGCTC
>DATGGJ010000065.1:0-2419 GCA_035308585.1 Terriglobales bacterium | reverse complement strand
TGCAGGCGGCGGAAAACTTCTTTGTGGAGAGCGCGCAGGCGGCCCGCCTGCTGCAGCGGCGCGCCGTGCTGCTGGTGGGCAAAGACATGCCGCGCTCTCCGGCAGGCCTGCTGTCCTTGGAGATTTCGGCCTTCGATTACGCGCCCTTTTCCCGGCTTTTTCCTCGTGCCGCCGCCATCGTGCACCAGGGCGGAATCGGCACCACGGCGCAGGCCATGCGCTCGGGGCGGCCGGCGCTGGTCATGCCGCTCAGCCATGATCAGTTCGACAACGCTATCCGTGCTAAACGTCTGGGTATCGCACGCGTCATCAGCCGCAAGCGCTACCGCGCCGAACGAGTAGCTGCGGAACTGGAGTGTCTGCTGCGGGACCCACGTTACGCGCGCCGGGCCGTGGGGGTGGGCAGCAAAATTCAAGCAGAAGATGGCGTAGGCGCGGCCTGCGACGCGATTGAGAGCTTTTTGCGCAGAGACGCCCGACTGCCGCAGAAGATTCAGCGTTGACTCGTTGCTGGAAAGGAAGCGCAAGGTCCTTCGACTCGCGCTCGACTCACAAGCTCATCTCGCGCTCGCTCAGGATGACAGGAGAGAAATCCACTTTCGTAAGAGAAAAGGGGGCGTGCCGCGGCACACGCCCCCATCCTTCAATTACAAATCACTAATTACAAGTTACTTAATCGGCTTACGCGCCCACCATGGCCGGCTCTTTCACACCATAAATGGAGAACCATGGGGTTGCCGCCTTAAGCCGCTGGTTCACGTTCTCGATGTTCTTCACGCCTTCGCCCTCCAGCCACTTGCGGAAGGCGCTGGCGCCCTGGGTGGCATAAATGGGAATGCCGTCCTTCCAGGTGGCGCGGCCGCAGAGCACGCCATTGAACTTCACGCCGGACTCAGCCGCCAGCTCCAGTGACTCGGTAAACTCGGCGTTGCTCACACCCGCCGAAAGGTAGATGAACGGCTTGTTGGTCACGCTGGCGGCGTGCCGGAAGTGCTCCATGGCCTCCTTCTTGGTATATGCCTTCTGGCCGGCGTAGACCCTGGCGCCTTCCACGAACTTCATGTTCACCGGCACTTCCACCTTGAGCACGTCCACGCCGTAACGGTCCTTGGTGAACTCTTCCATGCTGCGGGCAACGATTTCCGGTTTCTTCCTGGAGAACTCAAGACCCTTCTCATCCGCGCCTTCTTCGTAGCCGACCAGCTCGAGGAAAAAGGGAATGTCGTTGGCACGGCACTCATCGCCAATGCGCTCCACCCAGGCGTGCTTGCGGTCGTTGATCTCCTTGGGATCGGCGGGAGTGTAGTAAAGCAGAATCTTGACGCAATCGGCGCCGGCTTCCTTCAAGCGGCGCGCCGACCAATGGTCGAGCAGATCGGGCAGGCGGCCCGGGCCAGTCTTGTCGTAGCCGGTTTTTTCGTAGGCCAGCAGCAGGCCCGCGGTCTTGGCGCGGCGCTTGGAGGCGGGCAGGCCCCACTCTGGGTCGAGCAGGATGGCGCTGGCGTGCGGAGTCAGAACCTCCGTGACCAGCGATTTGAATTCTTCCAGGCCCTTGTCGGTGGCATTGGCGCCCAGCGCTTTTTTCAGCGAGCCACGCTGGTCCATGGCGGCGGCGGCGATCACCCCACGTTCGTTGGAGACGTTCTTCATGCCTTGCAGCTTGCCCGGCGTCAGCTTCATAAATCCTCCTGAATGATTGCGGCAGTCCATTTTAAATGAAAAGAGGGAGAGAGCGATGGCAGAGCTATGTAGCTGACAGGCTATCTAGCTGAATTGGCATCCTAGCATTGACTCAGTACGTATTTTCGAGAATGTCATGCT
The DNA here is from genome assembly GCA_035308585.1 of Terriglobales bacterium. Taxonomy (GTDB): domain Bacteria; phylum Acidobacteriota; class Terriglobia; order Terriglobales; family Acidobacteriaceae; genus JAICWP01. The sequence continues at coordinate 598 of DATGGJ010000065.1, read as the reverse complement.
GAGCGGAACAGGCCGGTTCGCCTGCGAACTGGCCTGCGGAGTCGAAGCACCCCTACACAGCTCACTGCCGTCGAGGGAATCCTCGCGTCGTTTCTTCGCAAGCCTCAGCTCCGTCTAGAGAATTCCTGAGATGCCCCGCAGGGGACACCCAACGCAAGGGGTGTTTCGACTCGGGCATGCGCCCTCGCTCAACATGACAGCCGGAATCAATATCGCTCCACCCCATCTCATGAGTGGGGCTAAGAGGATTTATCAGTGGCGAGTGTCAATGCACTGACTGGCGGTGCTTTCGCGGTCTCATTGTTCGCGCATTTCGCTGAGTCGCATTAGGCGCCCGTTCAACCAGCGATAACAGCTTTCTCACGTTTTATACAAATTGGGGCTGGCGGGGTACCGACAACCGGAACCTGAGAGGCTATCCGGCTAGTCAGCCAGTCAGCTGGTCCAGTGGCTCCTACTGCCGCAGCGTGAGCCCGCTGAGAATTGCGCGCTGCTTGGCGATGAGCGACTCCACGCCGCGACGCGCCAACTGCATCATTTCCCGCAGCTGCTCGTCATCAAAGGGATGCTGCTCGGCCGTAGCCTGGATTTCCACGAT
>DATGGJ010000064.1:0-2874 GCA_035308585.1 Terriglobales bacterium | reverse complement strand
GTCCTGGGCGACGGCGGCTATCTGCTGGAACTGGAAAAACGCGGCTGGGTTCGTGCAGGACCGTTTACACCGGAAGTAGCCCTGACCAATCCCGAGGCGTTGCGCCAGCTTCACGTTGAATTTCGCGAAGCCGGCGCCGAGGTCTTGCAGGCGCTCACGTTCTATGCCAGTCGCGACAAACTCGCCACCGTCGGGCTTCAGGACCGGCTGGAAGATTTGAACCGGGCGGCGGTGCGGATTGCCCGCGAGGTCGCGGGCGAGCGCTGTTTGGTCGCCGGTAATCTGAGCCTCACCTGGATGTATGAACCGGAGAGCAGCGCCGCCAAAGACCGGGTGCGCGCCACCTTCGACGAGCAACTGGCGGTGCAGTATGCCGAGGGAGTGGACTTCATCATCGGGGAAACGTTCTCCTGGCTGGGCGAGGCCCTGCTGGCGGTGGAGCGGGCCAAAAAGACCGGCTTACCGGTTATGGTGACCATTTGCTTCGAAAATCAGAACGCCACCGCGGAAGGGAAGAGCGCGGGGGAAGCGGCCAAAGCCCTGGTTGATGCGGGCGCCGATATCATCGGCATGAATTGCCTGAGGCCACCGGAGCACATGCTGCCATCCCTGGAAGAGATGCGTAAGGCGGTGCCCAATGCGTTTCTCGCATCCCAGCCCGTCGCTTATCGCACTCCCGCCGACAAGCCGGATTTCACCAGTCTGCCCCAGTTTCCTTTTGAGTTGGATCCGCTTCAGCTTACCCGCAAGGAAATGGCCGCCTACGCCCAGCATGCCAGGGATATCGGCGTGAACTACATTGGTGCTTGCTGCGGTTCTGTGGCTATTCACATTCGCGAGATGGCGCGCGTGCTGGGCAAGCGTCCGGCTGATCAGCGTCCCTGGGCTCTGAACTACGAAAAGCCAATGTCCGCCTATGAGTATTACTCTCACGACCCCGCCGCCGTGGGTGCGGGCGATTCTGATGGCAAGTCAGCGGGCAAGGGTGGGCAAAGCTGAGTATCTAAGGCGTCTCACAAACCACCAGAACGCGGAAAACCGGAGAGAGTCATTCGAGGCAGCAATCCAAGAGTATCGTGGTAGTTAACCCCTCCCGGATAATTGTGTGTCGGGGTTTATACCTACAATACTAGACTCCGAGTAGGTACAAAGGATTACCCGTCCTGCTGTGGAGGTTTGATTGCGAATTCTTGTTATTGTGACCGTGCTTGTGACCGAGGTCCTGCCCTCCCTCGCACAAGCTTGCAACAAGCCTCACCCCTCGCCGGAGAATCCTACGATCATTTTGGGCATGGCCGGCGGTTCAATCTTGATGTGGCGCTATCTCCGCGCCCGTGCGGCGAAGTGAACTGTGAGGTGCTTTCGTCGCACCCTTCGCAATTCGGTTCTCTGCGCCATGCTTGCCGCCCTGGTAGGAGCGCTTTTCTGGCACAGGCTGCTTTGGATGTGCCATCTTTGGTGGTCCGACGGTCTCTACTCGCTTTTCGCCCTGGTTCCCCTGGTAAGCCTGGGAATCGTGTACACGAAGTGGAACAAGCTCAGCACCCTGCCTTGTAATCCTTCACCCGCCGGCGCGGTCTTGGTAGGCGGCGCCTCGGTGGTTACGGTTGCAGCCGACCGGCTGGACATATTGAGGTCCTTGACGCCGCTGCTGATGGCCGCCATGCTCTGCGGAATTGTTCTCGCGCTCTGGGGATATGCCGCTCTGAAGGAGTTGCTTTTTCCCATCGCGTTTCTTCTCCTGCTGGTGCCCCTCCCGCCCATCCTGCTGGAGAAGATTGACCTGCCCTTGCAGATCATGTGCGCGAAAGTGGTCGAGGCTGGCTCGCAGCTGACCGGGTTCCATGCCCAGCGGATCGGTTCCATCCTTGTTTTTCCCGGCTCCGGAGCCATTGATGTCGCACCCGCGTGTAACGGCGTCCGCTCGGCAATCGCCATGCTGATGCTCTCCATCATCTGCGTCTATCCGAGCCGCGCCCCCTGGTACTCTAAAATCGCGGTGGTTGCGGCGGCCGTTCCCATAGCTTACTTCGCCAATCTGGTCCGGCTTTTTGGGATTGTCTCTGGCGCGCATTTCCTGGGTGGATGGTTCATGAACCACGAGCAGGCCTTTGATCATGTCTTCGGATTATTCGTGTTCTGCGGGTGTGTGGCCATGCTTTTGCTGTGGGCGCGGCTGGTAAAATGCACAACTTTCGTGGAAACCTGCTGATCGTAGTGGGCTGCCTGCTCGCGGCCATTGTGGTTGCGGCACAGTTGCCGGCCACTTCCGGGCAGTACACGTCTGCCGATGAGAGTCTTGCATCTCTGCCCTACCGCCTTGGCCCATTCACCGGCAGGGAAGCCCACGGCGCTGCGATCAAAGGCTATCCCGGCGAGCTTCACCGCATCTACAGCCAGGCTCGGGCGACTCCCATCGAACTGCTGGCCTACCCTGCGCCGCCGAGCCAGCACGGGCCGGAGAACTGTTTGCCTTACCTGGGCTGGTCCATCATTGAGCGCAAACGGCAAACTTTACAGGCTAATCCGCAAATCGAGCTTCAAACCATTGTCGCCGTCTCCGAGAATTCTCCCCAACACCCGCTGGTCTGCGGCTTTTACTGGCGGAGAAACGACCGCGCCACCGCCAATTTGCTCAACACCTGGTTGCAGCAACGCTGGGCTACCATCACCCAGTCGCTGCAAGACGCCCAAGTGGTGAGCGTGTGTACCAGCATCAACGACCTTCAGCAGGCAGCCGCTGCAAGCAAACAGGTTTACCAGTTCACCAATGATCTCGAGCCTTTTTTCCAACCCAATTCGCCACGCCTGGTGGGGTCCTTGTTGCGGCGCGCGAAATTACCCGCTGCTTCGTTTCACTCTCTGGACAAGAGG
>DATGGJ010000063.1:0-7035 GCA_035308585.1 Terriglobales bacterium | reverse complement strand
GGACGAGTCCACCCACATTGACGAACTGGTGGAACGTCTGGAGCCCGAACTTTCCTCCTCGGAGATTTTTGCCGCTCTCTTCGAACTGGAGCTGGCCGGCAAGGTTCGCCAGCTGCCGGGGAAGAATTTTGTGAAGAGCTTTTGAAGCTGGCGAAATGGCTTTCAGCTATCAGCTATCAGCTTTCAGCCAAGCAGGTCTGAGGAGGTAGTATGCAGAATTTCAGAAACCTTACGGTTTGGCAAAAAGCGCATCGGCTGACACTTGCCGTATACCAATTCACCCGTAGCTTTCCAAGAGAGGAAATATACGGATTGACCAGCCAAATGAGGCGATGTAGCTGTTCCGTAGCTTCCAACATCGCGGAAGGTTGCGGGAGAGGTGGTGATGCCGACATGGCAAGGTTTCTGCAAATTGCCATGGGCTCGGCGAGCGAGTTGGAATATCAGCTCCTGCTGAGCCATGACCTGGGCTTGGTGAGCGAATCCGACCACCAGGTACTTGCATCTCAGGCAACAGAAGTAAAACGGATGCTCACCTCGTTACTGCAGAAGCTGAAAGCTGATAGCTGACAGCTGATGGCCGTTTTTGCTGAATCGTGCTAGTTTGAAATACAACCACCGACCGTTGAGGAAAGTTTTGGCAAAAGGATTAGTCATCGTCGAATCGCCGGCCAAGGCGAAAACCATCAAGAAATACCTTGGCCGCGGCTACGAGGTCGAGGCCTCGCTCGGCCACGTCAAGGACTTGCCCAAGAGCAAGCTCGGCGTGGACATCAAGAACGACTTCGAAACCGATTACATCGTCATCCCCGGCAAAGAAAAGGTCCTGATCAAGCTCAAGAAGCTGGCCAAGGACGCGGACGCCATCTATCTCGCTCCTGACCCGGACCGCGAGGGCGAAGCCATCGCCGCGCACCTGGCGGAAGAACTGGGCGAGGGCGGCGCGCGCAAAAAAAAGAAAAACGGCATTCCCGTGCACCGCGTCACCTTCAACGAGATTACCCAGCGCGGTGTGCGCGAGGGTTTTGCCCAGCCCCGCGACATTGACTGGAAGTTGGTGGACGCGCAGCAGGCCCGCCGCGTCCTCGATCGCCTGGTGGGCTACCAGGTTTCGCCTCTGCTCTGGGACAAGGTGCGCCGCGGCCTCTCCGCTGGCCGCGTGCAGACGGTGGCTTTGCGCCTCATCGTTGAGCGCGAGCGTGAAATCAAAGCCTTCCAGAAGGTGGAGTACTGGACCATTGACGCCCACCTGGCCGCCAACAAGGGACCTTCCTTCGACGCCCGCTTTGTGGGTAAGGGCGAAGAGAAAATTGATATCCCCAACGGCGAGGAAGCGGAGAAACTGCGCGCCGCCCTGGAGCAGGCCACATGGTCAGTGCGCTCGGTGGAGAAGAAGGAGCGCCGCCGCAACGCCGCCCCGCCCTTTACCACCAGCAAATTCCAGCAGGACGCCTCGCGCAAGCTGCGCTTCAGCGTTAAGCGCGCCATGATGATTGCGCAGCGCCTCTACGAAGGCGTGGAACTGGGAGAGGAAGGCCTGGTCGGCCTCATCACCTACATGCGCACCGATTCCGTGCGCGTTTCCCAGGACGCGATCACGGAAGTCCGCGAGCATATTGGGTCGCAATACGGCAACGAATACCTGCCGGAAGCGCCCAACACCTACAAGTCAAAGAAGGCGGCGCAGGAAGCGCACGAAGCCATCCGCCCTACTTCTCCGGCCCGCCATCCCGACTCCATCAAGCAGTATCTGCAGGAGGATGAATACAAGGTTTACAAGCTCATCTGGCAGCGCTTCGTAGCTTCGCAGATGAATCCCGCGGTGTTCGACCAGACCACGGTGGACATTGACGCCGCCGCCGGCGACGCAAAGTACTGGTTCCGCGTGACCGGTTCGGTGCTCAAGTTCGATGGTTTCCTCAAGGTGTACGAGGAATCCAAGGAAGGCAAGGACGAGGAAGACGAGGCGCTCAAGCACAAGCTGCCGCCGCTGGAAGCGGGACAGGCTCTAACTCTCCGCGAATTGAAGCCGGAGCAGCACTTCACCGAACCGCCCCCGCGCTACAACGAAGCCTCGTTGGTCAAGGAACTGGAAGAGCGTGGCATCGGCCGTCCCTCCACCTACGCCACCATCCTGGGCACCATCCAGGAGCGCCAGTACGTGCAGAAGATGGGCGGCAAGTTTGTGCCCACCGAAATTGGCATGGTGGTCACCGATCTGCTGGTCGAAAATTTCAAGGACATCTTCGACCCGCAATACACGGCTAAGCTGGAAGAAGAGCTTGACGAAATCGAAGAGGGCCAGGAGAAGTGGACCGACGCGCTGCACGACTTCTACAAAAAATTCCAGAAGGATCTCAAATACGCTGAGAAGCACATGGAAAACATCAAGCGTATGGAGAAGCCGACGGAGGAAAAGTGCGAGCGCTGCGGCGCGCCCCTGGTCATCAAGTGGGGCAGGCATGGTTCCTTCTACGCCTGCAGCACCTACGATAAAGAGGATCCCAACACCTGCACCTTCACCAAGGAAAATCCCATTGACCTGCCCGACCTGGATTCGGCGGACATGCAGGAGACCTCGCAGGAGGAATACTGCGAGAACTGCGGCCGGACCATGGTGCTCAAGCGCGGCCGCTTCGGGCAGTTTATGGCCTGTACCGGCTATCCCGAGTGCAAGACCACGCGCCGCCTCGACCAGGGCCGCAAAGTGCCCGATATTCCCCTCGACGAGACCTGCCCCCAGTGCGGCCGCAATATGGTGCTGCGCCACGGCCGCTACGGCGAGTTCACCTCCTGCAGCGGCTACCCCGAGTGCAAGTACGTCAAGCAGAACTTTATTGGCGTGAAGTGCCCCCTGTGCAAGACCGGCGAACTGGTGGAGAAGCGTGCCCGCAAGGGCAACACCTTCTACGGCTGTTCCAACTACCCCAAGTGCAAGTTCACCTCCGCCAGCAAGCCCCTCGCCGAGAAGTGCCCCAAGTGCGGCGGCGAGTACCTGGTGGAAAAGACGTTGAAAGCCGGTCCCGTCATCTCCTGCCCTAATAAGGAATGCGACTACGAGCGCCCCGCCCCCGAACCGGCCACTGTCGGCTAAGCACCCGTAGGCGCAACGGGTTTCCAGGATTGTCATCACCGGCGCAACGAAGGACCTGCCCCCTCTATTGTGCCCGTGGCTTGCACCCCCGCTGGTTCCCTCTCGGCCACCCGTTCGGTTAAAATTCCTGCGTCCTGACCCGCGGGATTTCACTCCAACTTCAAGCCGTCACTTCACCAGGAGGAGCACCGATGCCGAAAAAGACAAAGCCTGCCACCAGCGCCGACGCCCAAACCGTTCTCCAGCTCTATGACTTCCGCCGCGAAGCCGAAATGCGCAAAGCGCGCAACTTCGTCGCCAATTTCTGGCCCAAGAGCGCGGATGACATCGTCAATCTGGCCATGTCCTTCGGAAGCCAGGAAAATGCCTGGATGCGGCAGGTGTTCACTTATTGGGACATGGCTGCCTGCCTGGCCTTGCGCGGGGCTATTCATCCCGGGCTGGCCTTCGATACCCTCGGCGAAATGTGGTTCGTTTACGCCAAGGTAAAGCCGTTCCTCAAGGAGTATCGGCAGAAGATGGGTGTTCCGGAAGCGTTTGCCAATATCGAGAAATTCGTCGAAAGCACGCCGGAGGGCCGGCAGCGCCTGAAGATGATGCAGGAGCGCTTGGCACGCTTCGTCGATCGCTTATCCAAAGCCAAAGCCGCCGACTGATTCGGTTTCATCGCCGAGCACGCCGGGGCTGCCGAGAATGCTTTTCCAGTATTTTCTCCGCGACCTGTGCGTCTCGGCGGTGGAACCTGGTTTTAATCTCAGGAAATATATTCGCGGATGTATTCGTCCCGGCTGCTCGCCAGCTCGTGGGCGCTGCCGTCAAATATCACTTTAGCGTCCCGCAACACGAGGAAGCTGGTGCGTGTATCAATGTGCGCGCTGTCCACCGGCACCATGCGGTTTTGCCCGCGGTCGAAGTAGTGGGTGGCCATGGTGAAAGCGTCCTGCAGGCGGTGGCTCACCAGCAGCGAGCTGTTGTGGTACACGTCGCGCTGCTTCACCAGGAGTTCGATGATGGTGGTGGAAGTTACCGGGTCGAGACCCCCGGTGGGCGAGTCGTAGAGCACGATTTCCGGCTGATCCACGATGGCGCGGGCAATCGCCACCCGCCGCCGCATGCCCCCGGAAAGCTCCCCGGGAAACATGTTCAAGGTGTGTTCCAGCTCCACGAAGCGCAGCGCTTCCTCCACCCGCTTCTGCACTCTATCTTCCGGCACGCCCTCCTCGATCAGCCGGTAGGCCACGTTGTCGCGCACCGTAAGCGAATCGAACAACGCGCTCTCCTGGAAGACCATGCCGATTTTGCGCCGCAGCTCGAACAGGTCTTCTTCCTTCATGGCGCTCACCTCCTGGCCCAGCACCCAGATCTGGCCGCGGTCAGGCTTGACCAGCCCCATGGTCAGCTTCAGGATGGTGCTCTTGCCCGAGCCCGCTACGCCCAGCAAAGCCTTGGTTTCGCCGCGTTCCAGGGAAAAGGAGATTCCATCCAGAACCGTGTTGCCCTCGAAGCTGATGGAGACGTCCTGAAAGGCGATGACGGTTTGCGGCGGAGCACCGCTTAGGGGCGCGGGCGATTCGGCGGGAGCGACAGGCGCGGGCATCTCACTTGAGCAGGTAGAGCAGCAACTGGGAGGTGAAGTAGTTTACCCCCAGGATCATGATGGATGCCGCCACCACCGCCTGAGTGGTGGCGCGGCCCACCCCCTGGGTGCCGCCGCGCGAGGTGAGCCCGTAATAGCAGCCGATGGTGGCCACCAGAAAACCGAATAGCAGCGGCTTGACCAGGCCGATGATGACGTCGCCGAATTCCAGGCTCTGGTAGGCGTTGCTCCAGTACTGGTGCGCGTCCAGGTGCAGCCCCAGAGCCGATACGGCAAAGCCGCCGGTCAGCCCGAAGAAGTCGCAAATAATGGTGAGGAAGAACAGCATGATGATGGTGGCCACCACCCGGGGTGTCACCAGCTTTTTGGAAGGGTCGGTGCCCAGGGCGCGCATGGCATCAATCTGCTCGGTCACCTTCATCGAGCCCAGTTCGCTGGCCATGCCGGAGGCGTTGCGCCCCGCCACCATCAGGCCGGCGAGCGTGGGGCCCAATTCGCGCACCATGGAGATGGAGACCAGCTGCCCGGTGAGGCTGAGCGAGCCGTATTGCTCCAGGGTACGGGCCGCGTTCAGGGCCAGCACGCCGCCGGTGAAGAAGCCGGTGAGCACCACGATGGGCAGCGAGCCCACTCCGATCAGGTCGGCCTGCTGCAGCGTATCTGCCACGTAGCGCGGCTGGCGGAAGACGTTGCCGATGGAGCGCGCCGCCAGGTAGGTCCACTCCTGGATGGCCAGCACCAGGTTCTTGGTCCAGTCGGTTGGGGAAATCAGTTCCATCTCGGGCGTTATCAGAAATATAGCAGCAGAGGCGGGTGGCGGGTAGTTGATAGCTGGTGGCGGCAGGGAAACCTGGGTGATTCGCTCGCGTTTGCGCAGCTCTGGCCGCTGGGTGCCCCACTCAAGCCAAAAGAAGGCTTGAATGGGGCACCCTGCAGATCGGAGCGATAAGCGCAGAAGTGCATAGGTCCTTCGGTCGCGCTCGCCTCGCAAGCTCGGTTCGTGCTCCCTCAGGATGACAGGGGGTAAAGGTTAGTCGGTAGTCGGGAGTCAGTAGTCGGTAAGGACAAAAACGAGGTCGCTGACTCCTGACCACCGACCTTTGAACCCCAGTCACGCCTCGCTGCGCTCGGTTCGCGCTCGCTCAGGATGACAAAGCTGAGGGGATGTCACACAACCGGGTGTTGGTGCTCACCTCTGCCGCGCTCCAGCGAATGTCATCCTGAACGAGGACGGGGCGAAGCAATCCCCGTCCGAGTGAAGGACCTATGTATTGGGCGGAGCCGAAAACCTACTACGTCTACATCCTGACCAACCGCTCGAAAACCCTGTACACCGGGGTGACCAGCAACCTGGAGCAGCGGGTGTGGCAGCACAAGCATCATGTGTTTCCCGGGTTTACCACGGATTACAAGATTGACCGGCTGGTTTATTTTGAGCGCTATTCCAGCGTACATGCCGCGATCGCCCGTGAAAAGCAGATCAAGGGGTACACGCGGCTGAAAAAGATAGCGCTGATTGTGGCGCAGAACCCGGCGTGGAGGGACCTGAGCGAGGAGTGGTACAGGAAACATCGGTTCGAGCCTGAGCACGCGGCGTGAAATGCATAGGTCCTTCGGTCGCGCTCGCCTCGCAAGCTCGGTTCGCGCTCCCTCAGGATGACAGGGGAAGAACGGCAACTGGTAGTTAGTAGCTGGTAGTTGGTGAAGCCGAGAAGCTGGTGCTGGCAGGTATCCGCACTAACTACTAGCTACCAACTACGGGCTACCGCTACTCCCGCATGCGCTTTTTGATCTCGATGTTGAGGCGCTTGATTTTCTGATTGAGGGTGGAGAGGGGCACGCGGAAGCGCTCGGCGGCCTCGGTCTGGTTCCAATTGCATTTTTCCAGCATCTCCACGATGATGCGGCGCTCGCAGTCCTCCACGATATCGAAAAGCGAGGCGTCGGGGCGGTGTTCGAGCACGGGCATGCTGGAGCCGCGCCCGGCGATGTGGTCGGGCAGCAGTTCCGGGCCGACGGCAGGACCGGAGGAGAGCACCACGGCGCGCTCAATCACGTTTTCCAGTTCGCGCACGTTGCCCGGCCAGGAGTAGCTGACCAGGGGGCGCAGGGCCTCGGGGCTCACTTCGCGCACCGGGCGCTGATTTTCCGCGGCGTACTTGCGGAGGAAAAACTCCACCAGCAGGGGAATGTCTTCGCGGCGGCGGCGCAGCGGCGGCAGGTCAATGCTGATGACGTTCAGGCGGTAGAACAGGTCCTCGCGGAAGCGGCCCTCGCGCACCAGCTGCTTCAAATCCACGTTGGTGGCGGCGATGATGCGCACGTCCACCTGGATTTCGTGCAC
>DATGGJ010000062.1:0-1902 GCA_035308585.1 Terriglobales bacterium | reverse complement strand
CCTTCTTTGTGCCCATGTGGAGGGGCGGATGGGCCCCGGTCGGAGAACTCGCAATCCGTCTTATAGGACGCATCCTTTCCAGTACTGTTGCTACTGACCGTAGAGGACTTGCCATGGTCTTGTTCCGCACGGTTTCCGTATGCCTAAGCTACTCAAATGTAGAGATGGCCAAGCAGTGGTGGATGCACGCATTCGGATGCAAGCAGGCAAAGGTGCCGCCCGATTGGGATAATCCCCTTCCTTCGGATGTCGCGCTGAGGCTGCCCGAGAATTCCCAACCCACGATTTTGCTCAGCGATCAGGCGGAACTGGCGCGGGCCAGGTTTGATCGGTCCTCATCGACTGTTCCCGTAATTTTTTCCGACAAGCTCAGGAAAGCTCACGATCTGCTCTCCAGTCGGGGAATCGCTGCTAGCCCCATCCAAGGAGATGGCGAGAGCGAGTTCTTTGAGGTCCGCGACATTGAGGGGCATGTCATCGAGATCTGCAAGGAACCCTAGACTCCTCGTTTCAAGGCCTCTACGAGCGATAAATCCCTCATAGCACATTTCACTAGTGCGGATCCGCCTGAAAATGACTGTGCCCATGCGCACCTGCTTGGCCGCCTGTGGCCAAAAAATGCCGGCGACTACAATGGCTACTAATGGCGGCAGTATTGGAATTCGAGGGAATCCGCAAGCAGTATGGGGGCTGGTTCACCCGCCGCCCGGTGCAGGCGCTGGACGGCTTCTCGCTGAGCGTGGAGGCGGGGGAAATTTTTGGCTTTCTGGGGCCGAACGGCGCGGGCAAAACCACGGCCATTCATCTTGCCCTGGGCTTTATGCGCGCGGACAGCGGCCGGGGCCGGCTGCTGGGGCAGCCGTTCGGTGAGGCGCGCACGCGACGGCGGGTGGGTTTTCTGGCCGAAAATGTCGCGTTATACCACCGTCCGGCGGCGAAGCTGGTGCAATTCTATGGCGGGCTGAACGGTATGGGAGGGGCGCGCCTGGGGCAGCGCGCCAAGGAAGTGCTGGAGCTGGTGAACCTGGCTGCCGACAGCCAGCGCAATGTGGGCGCTTATTCCCGCGGCATGTTGCAGCGCATTGGCCTGGCGCAGGCGCTGGTGAACGATCCTGAGCTGCTGATCCTGGACGAGCCTACTTCGGCGCTCGACCCCATCGCGCGGGTCATCATCCGCGAGCTGCTATTGCGTCTCAAGGCGGAGGGCAAGACCGTCTTCCTCAGCTCCCATCTGCTTTCGGAAGTGGAGCTGGTGTGCGACCGCGTGGGCGTGATGCACCGAGGGCGGCTGGCCCGGTTGGGCAGAACCGCGGAGCTGCTGCACTCCCGCGAGCAATCGCAGGTGGTGGCGCGGGGCATTGAGGGGAGCGCCTTTCCCGGCGCCGTGGCCGCCGACGGCGTGGTCAGCTTTACCATCGCGAGCATCAGCCAGCGGGAAGTGCTGGAGCGCATCTGGAGCCTGGGCGGAGAGGTGGTTAGCGTGAACCCGCTCAAGCGCTCGCTGGAGCAGATTTTTCTCGAGGTCACGCAGCCGGGGCGGAGCGACAAATGAAACCCGTGTGGCTGATAGCCGGCAACTTCCTGCGCGAGCAGCGCTGGCCCGTTGTCATCCTGCTGGGGTGGGTGGTTTTTCTCACAGCGGCGGCGGGATTTTCCGACCTGCGCCGGACCCCGGAGGACGTCTTCATGCTGTTCCAGCAGGTGGCGGTTTATATCCTGGTCTTCAGCCTTTTCTTCGGCGCTTCGGCCATTCGAAACGAGCTGCGGACCCGCCGCATCCTCGCGGTGCTTTCCAAGGGCATTTCGCGGCGGCAATATATCGCCGGACTGCTGCTGGGCATCGTGCTGGCCATTGCCATCTACTGCCTGGCGCTGGGGGTGGCAGGAGCCTGGGTGCTGCCC